>JBFMDV010000031.1:0-60845 GCA_040753875.1 Candidatus Zixiibacteriota bacterium
CAAAGTCATAGAGCAATACGTGGAAAACCATAACCAAAACCCACGCGTTTTCGTATGGACGGCGCCAGTAGAGCGCATCATGGCGAAAATTGCCAAAAGTAAAGAAGCGTTAGACGCAGGACACTAGTTGATCCATCCAGCAGACATTCCTTGGGCGAGTACTATACACCCGATTGGATTGCGGACTTGGCATTAGAGGCGATAGAATACAAGGGTGGGAGTATTCTCGATCCAGCCTGTGGCTCCGGGACATTTCTTATGGCAGCGATTCGATTTCTGCGAAGTAAAGGGCTTCGCGGGTCCAGGCTGGCCACGCAGGTTTTGGACTCGGTTCTGGGAATCGATGTACACCCTCTGGCCGTTATGATGACCAAGGCAAATATTGCTTTGGCTTTGGCGGGGGAAATCAAAGGCCTTGAGAGAGAGGTATATCTTCCCGTATATATGGCAGACACTCTTTTGGTTTCAGAGGATCCACAAAAGCGAGCCGTCGGAATTTCCGTTTCAGAAGCAGAGAGCTTTCACATTCCTCTGGAGACAATGTCTCGTACCGGTAATCTCGACAGGCTGATAGACAAATTGGCGCTTGTAGCCGAGCGCTCAGCTCATAGCGAAGAAGCGATGCGGAGTGGCTGGAAAGGCTTCGAGCGTAGCGCGCTGAAAGGATGTTCTGATCACGAAGTGTTCCTATGGAGACAGAATTTCAAGCTCTACGCCAAGCTGCTTAAGCAAAAACGGGACACTATCTGGACATTTGTGCTCAAGAACGCATACCGACCGGCGTATATTCGTAAGCGCAAGGTCGATTACGTTGTAGGTAATCCACCCTGGCTTTCATATAGGTATGTTAAGGATACTAACTACAGGCGAGTGATAAAAGACTTAACCTTTACTCTAGGCCTTCTCGATCGAGCGAGCGTGAAGCTTCTCACGCAAATGGACACAAGCACGCTCTTCTTCGCATACAGCGAACTCAATTTTCTCAAGCCCGGAGGGGTCATAGCGTTCGTTCTCCCCAAGACTACTATATTGCCGGCGAAACAACATCTCAAGTTCCAGATGCGCGGCATGTCGGAGGTACACGACTTCTCGGATGTCACGCCTCTCTTCAATGTCCGGTCTGTCCTGATTATTCGAGAGGGACTGGAGAGCAAAACAAAAGGAATTCCCGTTGTGCGCTATTCGGGACAACTGCCGACCAAGAACATGCCTCTGGCTTCAGCAAGAGCGTCCCTGACTGCAGCGAAGGCAACATTGGCGTTCTCCACAAACGACGTCCGACCCTCACCATATTACAGCCGGTTTCTGCAGGGCGCTACGATCGTACCTCGATGTTTGTGGTTCGTCCAACCGGACAAAGAGGCTGCTCAACACAAGGAGATACCGTTTCTTGAGACCAGCGATGAGGCATTCGAAGAGGCAAAGGATCAATGGCGAAAGCGAATCGAGGGTAGGGTTGAGAAAAGATTCCTTTTCGAGACTGTTCTCGCCAAGGGACTACTCCCCTTCGCACTAGTGAGGAGAGAAATGGTCTTCCTCCCAATCGTCAAGGCAAAGCGGTCATTCTCCTTGGCGGATTCAACGGCCCTCGCAGAACGTGGCTTTCAACATGCAGCGGACTGGATGAGCAAGACTGAAAAACTCTGGGAAGAGGGCAGACAATCTGATGACCGGTCATTGCTCGATTGGCTTAATTACAACCAAAAGCTGGCCAATCAAGACATCGACGCACCGCTTGTGGTCTTGTATAATACCTCGGGTACGAACCTCACAGCTGCACTACATGATAGTGCTACAACAAAGGGTAAGCTATCAGTGTCTCCCAGCTTTGTCGCTGACGCTAAGACGTATTACTACTACCCAAAGGGGATAGATGAGGCGGACTATCTTTGTGCTGTGCTCAATTCCGACGTCGTGAACGGTATGATCAAAGAATACCAGCCGCAAGGTCTCTACGGGGAACGTGACATTCATCGCAGACCATTTGAGGTCTGTGCCATTCCAGAGTATGATTCAAAGGACAAGGTCCATCTGCATCTTGTAGAACTCGGTAAGAAATGTCGTGAGGACATTGTTCCATTCGTTCCCAACCTAAGCGGGAGGCTTGGACAGGTTAGGCTTGATGTGCGGAAGATTCTCAAGTCTGATATTTCCAGGATAAACAAGCTTGTCAGAAAGTTGCTCTCAGCCGCCGGTCAGAAAGTGACGGATGACTTTATCGGGGCAGGATCTGTGAAAAATGGCGAGCTTTTCGGAAAAGGCGAATGACCAACCTTTTCAATGTATCGCCTGATTTTCTCTGGTCCCGAGAATTCCAGTCGTGCCGTCAGGCGTCCCCACCTTACGGTTTTCACGAACAAGACGGGTGCCGGGCGACAACGCCCGACACCACAGTAAGTACGCACCCTTGACCGTTAAGGCTTCCAGACGTCCGCCACTTTGCCCACGAGACCCGGGCCCGGTTTGAGCGTCTCCTTGCCATGCTGCCAACCGGCCGGGCAAACTTCGTTGCCGCCGGTCTCACGCACTTTCTGGAATCCGCGAATCTGACGAACCATCTCAGGGATATTGCGCCCTACAGGAGGCGTGAGTATCTCCGCGGCCTGGATGACACCATCCGGATCGATGATAAACCTCCCGCGGATATCCACATTGGACTCATCATCATACACACCATACAGCTTGCCGATATTGCCGCCGGTGTCGGAAAGCATCGGATACGGCACGCCATTGGGGATGAGCTTGAGCAGTTCGTGTTCTTCCCAGCTCTTGTGAACGTAAACCGAATCCACCGAGCAGACCATGATGCGGACATCGAGGTCGGTCAAATGTTTGTGCTGAGCGGCGACCGCCGCTAATTCGGTGGGTCAGACGAACGTGAAGTCACCCGGGTAGAAAATCAGCAAAACCCAGTGACCGAGATGGTCGGACAGCTTGGTGGTTCCGAACAGTCCTTTCTGATAAAACGGCGCGCTGAACTCCGGCGCCCGTTTGCCGACTTGTACAGCCATTACTTCCTCCTGCCATGTTTTTTCTTCAAATGAACCAGTTCATCGATAATGCGCGGAGTCCCGAAATGCAAGTCCCGGACATCTGGTTCTCCGCCGCCACGATGCTGACAACAAGAGCTCGGGTGCGAGAGTTCCCTGACCGCCTATCAACGCGGTGTGGAATCAGGGCCACCAAATGCCGGCAGCCATTCTCTCAGGCCAGGGTGCTTCGCGACCTGTACTCGAACCTCGGCGCTGTCCAGACCCTTCTCGACTGCCCGACGATAGTTTAGTGCTGCAGGCGAGTATTCACCACGCGCGGCTTGAATATCCGCAAGTTCCTTGAACATCACGCCGGTGGCGTCGTTTTTGCCGGTCGCCGAGCGAAGGTACCGCTCGTAGTCGGCGGCATCTCCCTCTTCACGGCAGATATTTGCAAGGAAGTAGTACGGTTTGGACATTTCGGGGTTGAAGGCGATAGCCGCCTCGCAGTGGCGTTTCCCTTCCTCTTTGTGTCCGGACCACCAGAGTGCGTACCCAAGCGCCGTGTTGACATTGGGATTGCGCGGCGCCAGACCGTAAGCGGTCTCAAGTACGGTAATTGCACTATCATACTGCCCCAGCCGGTTCAGCATCTGACCGAGATATACATATGAGGGCGCAAAGTACGGATTCAGATCGATAGCGGCACGATACCCTTGCACGGCCTCGGCGTTCCTTCCCTGATGTCCCAGGGCATCGGCCTGCTCCAGCGCGGCCTGCTCGGGATAGCTGTTCCAAAGTTGGAAAATCTCGTCCGCGGTGTGTGGATCGTTGTGCTCAAGGTAGTAATTGCGGAGTGTGAGCAGCACGTTTTTGTTTTTGATCGGATCAAGGGCAGCGTATGCCCGGATCTGTTTGAGTCCCTCCGATGGCAATGCTTGTGTGGCGACCCGCGGACCAAGTGACAACAGGCCGAGTGTCACGACCAAAATCATAGTCGGTACGGTGTGCGGAGAACGAGTGCGGCTGTCGTTGAGCCAGTAGAAACCGGCAACTACAAGGGGGATACCAGCGAAGGAAAACAGGTCCCAATCGCGGGGCATACCGAGTTTTGGGTCAATGACAAACGATGCCACTCCCGCGCATATAAGTAAGATCGTCAGAAAGCGATACTCGCGGTGTGCGAATAGACGCCCGGCTGATGTTGCCGACAGCGCCGCCAGGATGACCGCAACTCCCGGCAGATGTGTAAGTATCAGATTCAGCCAATCCACCAGATGCGCCCATGAGAACAGCGTGTACCCCTCGACAGTGAACCGATGAGCCACTGGGGACACGAATGCCAGACGAAAAAAGAAATCGGTCGCAAGGAAATACGCGATCAAGCCCACAACCGGAGCAACGGCCAGTGACCCATACAGGACTTTCTTCGACCTGCTCAGTGCGCGGATCCGATTCCCAAGCTGCGTGCCGCTTAACAGAGCGTAAAGTACTGCTGGTACCAGGATAACTGTCAGGATATGCAGAAACAATCCGAACGCCAGCATCGGTATGAGCCAATAGCGATTCATCCTAATGTGCAGTGCCAAGAGTCCGCCCAGAACGAGCGCCCCCGCAGCGACACTAAACAGCGAATAATGTTCGACATAGCCGAAGTACAGAAGCATGAACCCGCCTGTGGCAACTCCTGCGAGAAATAGGAGGCGGCTGCGGTTATTATCGAACAAGGACCAGGCACCGACCGCGATCACTAACAGGAACAGGACCCCAGCGGCTATCGAGATTATCTGATACGCCACAAGCGCCCGCTCGGGAGCCGTGCCGGTGAGAGCTGAAAAAAGCAGACTGTGAGCCAGCGTCTCGCCGATTTCGCGGTACATGATGTCCGGGTTGGGTGATACCAGTGTGATCAACTCAAGATAACCGTCTCCAAGGAAATGAGTCTGCGTGCGAAACAGATAAAAGAGGATCCCCGCGCAGGCGATTGCGAACGATGCGGGAATGATGTAATGCTTGAGAGAGTGAGCTACACCAGAGCGAACGGCGTTGTCGCGCGCGAGCCAGTTCCCCCATCTCCATACGGCTGCGCCTACTGCAAACCCGACTACAAGGAGACCGATCCGCAATGTCAGGGGAAACCAGGCCCAGATATTCAACCCCCAGGCACGACTCTCCGGGAAGAACGAGGCTGTGAAGAATCCCAACACGGTAAGCGAATACGCCATAAGCACTCGTGCGGGGATCGGCGAGCGCGACATCGTTCAACCTCCAAGACGCGTGATGAACGGTCGCTGACGAGCCGGATCGTCGTTGTGGTCGAAGTAATACTGCCGGAAGAACTGATACGATGGGGCAAGAGCATCGTTGGGAATCGATGGCATTCGCGCTATGTAACCGTCGAGAAAAGCCGGAAAGTCGACGAACGCGATCTCCGGGAACTGTTTGAGATGGTCCATCAACGCGCGATTGTAGACAATTATGTGCGATTCAAAATCGCCGAACCGAATCGCCCGAAGACTGTCGGTAGGTGTGTTCATGGGGACCTTCCCCCGAAACACGAAGTTGACTCCCCGATGGACGAGATACTCCCAGGGCGCCTGCTTTTCATGACCTGGTCGGCCGCGATTGAAAATGGGCATGTGGGCAATAAACGTGTCCGTGAGTCCGGCGTTGCTCTCGATGGCCATTGATGGTTCGGCGTAGTAGACATAGACAGCGAACATGCCATAGAATGCCACCCGCGTGTCGGTCCCCTTGAAATACTCCCGCATCCTGGTCCCGACTTCTTCTGCGTGTTCAACCCATGAGCGTGGATAATAGTCCGGTTCGTACGCAACATAGTCGATTTTGCGTGTCTCAGTGTATGGGTCCCAGCGAAACAGCACTCCGGCCAGGACCACGAGCGACACAGGCACATAAGCCCACGTTCTGACCAGAAAGAGCCGCATCGTCGCTTCCAGAAACAGGAACAAGATCGGTGTGACTGGGATGAAAAACCGCGCGAACATGAAATCACCGCCGGAACGGACGACGTACGCCGTATAAGGAACTGCGAACAGAATCCCGAGCGCCAAAGCGCGATACACCGGTGCGTTCGAACGCAGTGAAACCAGCGCTCGGAAACGGAACAGAATAACCGCGAGGGCAGCAGGCCCCAGAAGCATCAAGCTATAGTAGGCCTTGAAATAGAGCTTGAGATAGGCTATTCCCTGGCTGTAATACGGCAGATTGGCCGACTTAGCGTAATATGTGTTCGGGAACGGGAAGCCGTAATACAGGTATCGTGCTACCCAGTACGGCAGGTACATTATGACCAGCGGCACGAGATACAAGAATACGTAACGGCGTTCCATTCGACCGAGGAGCAGGAGGTACGGTATCCCCATCGCATAGAACAGCATGGCATCAGGGCGTGACAGCGCGGCCAGTATGAGCACGATTCCCGCCCATAGATACGATCGCGGGCTACGGGCGAGTACAAGCAACGCGTACCCGAGCGTGACAAGCATAGCCGTCCAGGATGTCTCAAGGCCGCTGGTGGCGAAAACGTGGTAATCGTGCTGCACCAGGACACACATTGCCGCCAGCGGGAAGAATATCGTTCCTTTCGGTTCGGCTCGGTTGAACAAGCGCCACGACAGATAGCCCAGGATGCCAACCGTGGCGAAATACGAAGCCGCTCCAAGGACCATTGACACCGGCTCGGGCCTGAGTTCCAGAAGCATAAAAAAGGAAATAATAATCGTCCAAAGGAAATTGGTGTACCCTTCCACCCGTTCACCAACGTTGTACACCAAGCCGTGGCCATTTACAAGGTTCTGCGCATAGCGAAACGAAATGAAGGCATCATCGCACAGCCACCAATGATGCCAGACCTGATACGCGCCGTAAATAAGCGTGCCGATCGATAATGCCCAGAGGGCGTATGGGACAAGGGATGTTGCGCGGGTACCGGCAGAGAGACGGTCGATCACGCCAGATTCTCCAGCGAAAGTGTCCCATGATCGCATTTCAAATAGCTGAAATGAGTGATGAAATCGCCGGTGTTGATATACACGCCGGGCTCGTATGGCCGGTAGATCGGAATGTGCAAATGCCCGATCACCACTACGTCGAACCCATTCTCAAGCTGGTCGCGGGCGTATGATTCGTAATCCTTGGCAAACTGGTGGTCCCGTTGTGAGGTGTAGTCACGCGAAGACCCGGAGACCCATTTGGCCAACGGGAAGGCCCAATCAGGGGGGAGTTTGCGATAGAGCCAGATATTAAGCGGATTGCGGAGAATCTTCTTCAAAAACCGGTAGCCGCCGTCGGCCGGCGCGAGTCCATCGCCATGCAGTAGCAGCCATTTCCGCCCGTCATATTCCAACTGCAGCCGGTCCTGGTGGACGGCGATCCCCATGTGTTTCTCGAAGAAATCATCCATCCAGAAATCGTGGTTGCCGCTGACATAATCGATCCGCACGCCGCGATTGAGCAGTTCCGTGAGCATGAACAACACCTCATGGTGCGCCTTGGGGATGACGTGCTTGTACTCAAACCAGAAATCGAACAGGTCGCCGAGAATAATCAGCCGTTCGCCATCCTGTTTGATAAGTCTGACCAGGGCCTTGATCTTGTCGATTTTCCTGGCCTCGTCCTGCGGCGTGCCGCAGCCGAGGTGAGCATCAGAGAACACATAGAGGGCCATGGGGGGGAATATAGCGGATGAGGGGCAGCGAATGGAACGGCAAAATCAGGTGTAATTGCTGGCGATCAGCCGTGGGCCTGAGGCAGGTAGGCTACCCACTGTTGTACACTCTTTTGTTTTCCCTTGCGGTGTAGCCCAGACAACGTCTGGGTCCCCAGTTACTCCGTTTTCCCTCTCGTCCAATTTCCGCAGTCACGAAACGGAAAACGATGTTCGGAGACTCAGCGAAATTGACGGTTGCCCTGTGGAGAGAACTGCGGACCCACCTGAAGCAGGTGGGCTACACCACTTCGCCCACCGCAAGCGGTGGGGTACCCCGCCCCTTGGGGCGGGTCAGTATCCTGGAGGAACTCGGTTGCGTCGTGGTGAGCGTAGTCGAACCACGCACCAAGTCCCGGTTGCAAACGCGAGCCTTGTTCCCTACCCCACCCGCTCCATTATCCGCGGCAGTGCCGTGTAGAATGTCTCATCGAGCCGAGACAGCGGCAAGTCGATGAGCTTATTGATCATCAGCCCGTCACCGACTACGACCCCGATCCGAGCGACCGGAATCTGCTTCGAATCAAACCAATCCTGCAACCAGCCGGCGTCATTTGGTGAGCAACTGACAATGACGCGTGATTGGCTTTCCGCGAACAGCAGGCAGTCCGGGCGAATACTGTCGTTGGGAGTGATTCGCGCGCCGAGCTGATTCTCCCGGTTGGTAATGCAGGACTCCGCCACCGCTATCGCCAGGCCACCATCGCTGACATCATGAGCCGACTTGATACGGCCGGACCATATGGCCTCGAGCAGTGCAGCCTGGAGCTTTTTCTCGAACTGCAGATCAAGCTGTGGCACCGGACCACGAGTTTGGCCGTGGATGACATGCAGGTATTCTGAGCCACCCAGCTCCTCAGTATTCCTGCCGAGCAGGAAAACGACATCCCCCTCATCCTTGAACCACTGCGTAGTGATGTGGTCGGTGCATTCGATCAGCCCGACCATGCCGATAGTCGGTGTCGGGAACACGGCGCGGTCAGGGTCTTCGTTATAAAACGATACGTTACCGCCGGTCACAGGCGTGTCAAGCACACGGCACGCTTCGCCCATGCCGGCTACCGCTTCAGCGAAACAATAGTAGACTTCCGGCTTATACGGGTTGCCAAAATTGAGACAGTTGGTGACCGCCAGCGGCTTGCCGCCGGAGCAGACGATATTCCGGGCAGCCTCGGCGACCGCGCTCATGGCGCCGAGCCGAGGATTCAGGTAGCAATACCGCCCGTTACAGTCTGTTGCCATCGCCAGCGCCTTGTTCGTTTTGCGAATGCGGAGCACCGCTGCATCGGAACCTGGCCCGACCGCCGTATTCGTGCGGACCATCGAATCGTACTGCTCAAACACCCAGCCCTTGTGACAGAGGTTCGGCGAGCCAAGAAGGGTCAGCAATGTTTCGTTCCAATTTCGATTTGTCGGCAGGCTCTTGATGTCCAGACTGTTCAGTTTGTCCATATAGGCGGGGCGTTTCTGTTCGCGATGATACACCGGCGCGTCGCCGCCGAGCACGAGGGAATTCGACGGTATCAGTGAGACCACCTGACCGTTCAGTTTCACCGCCATCATACCGTCATTGGTCACGCTACCGACAATAGTTGAGTCCAGCCCCCATTTGTCGAACACGGCTTTCACCTGTGCCTCGCATCCCTTCTTCACGCAAACCAGCATCCGCTCCTGCGACTCGGACAAGAGTATCTCATACGGTGTCATGCCGGTTTCACGCACTTGGACTTTGTCGATATCGATTTCGATCCCGGCTTTTCCACGTGCGGACATCTCCGATGACGAACAGGTTAGCCCGGCTGCCCCCATATCCTGGATTCCGACGATCAAGTCCTCATCGATGATCTCAAGCGTGGCTTCAAGAAGCAGCTTTTCGGTAAACGGGTCACCGATCTGGACCGAAGGGCGTTTCTCCTGTGACTTGTCGCTGATTTCCTCAGAGGCAAATGTTGCTCCGTGGATGCCGTCCCGTCCAGTCTTGGAGCCTACCATCATGATTGGGTTTCCCACACCGGCAGCTTTGGCGAACGCCAGTCGATTCGATTTTACCAATCCAACCGCCATCGCGTTGACCAGCGGATTGCCGGTGTACGATTCATCGAAATAAACCTCGCCGGCGACAGTTGGTACACCAAACGAATTACCGTAGTCGCCGATCCCGCGCACCACGCCATCCACCAGATACCGCACGCGCGGGTTATCAGGGGGACCGAACCGCAGTGAGTTGAGTGCCGCTATCGGGCGAGCTCCCATAGTGAAAATGTCGCGCAGTATCCCTCCAACACCGGTGGCCGCTCCTTGATAAGGCTCGATCGCCGATGGATGATTGTGCGATTCGATTTTGAAAACCACCGCCAGACCATCGCCGATATCCACTGCCCCGGCGTTCTCTTCGCCGGCTTTGGCGAGAAGATTGGCCCCTTCGCGCGGAAGAGTCTTCAGGAGCGCGATTGAGTTCTTGTAGGAGCAATGCTCCGACCACATGACACTGAACACACCAAGCTCGGTGTAGTTGGGTTCGCGGCCGAGAATCTTCTTAATTCGTTCGTATTCCTCGGGCGTAATCCCGTGATCGGCGACCATTTTTGGGGTGACGGCGGGTTGTTTCAAATCTGGTGACATAATATGACTCTGCTCCGTAATTGAGCGGCCAATATAACGGTTAGGTCAGGCTGGTCAAGCTGCGAATGGCGACAGCCTGTCGATCTGCCGATTGCCGTTCACAACCAGAGGGTAAATGCGTATCTTCCCGACGTGGATATGTTATCGAAAGTTAATGACGCAGTCGTCGAGAGGAAACTGATAGCACCCGGTGACTCTGTCCTTGTCGCTCTTTCCGGCGGACCGGATTCAGTGGCGCTGTTGCATGTGCTGTCCCGTCTGCAACCAAAAATGAAGCTCCAATTGCACGCGGTCTATATCAACCACCAGATTCGAAAGAGAGCAGCCCGCCACGAAGAGCAATTCTGTCAAACGCTGTGCGATCGACTCAAAGTGCCGCTCACGATCATCCGCGAAGATATTCCTGCACGTGCCCATAGAGAGAAGAAGGGACTCGAAGAGACCGCACGGGATTTCCGCTACGCCACTTTCAAGCGACTCGCTGATGAGCTTGCTTGCACCAAAGTGGCGCTGGGGCACCATCTTGACGATCGCGTGGAGACGATTCTCCTTCGTGTGCTGAGAGGAACCGGCAGAACGGGCCTGCTCGGTGTGCCAATTAAACGAGGGATTTACATTAGACCATTGTTCGATGTAACCAAGGTCGAGATCCTGGCGTATTTGAAGAGACATCGTCTCGATTATTGTACCGACCGCTCGAATGAGACATCTGAGTTCAGCCGCAATTTCGTTCGCAATCGGCTGCTGCCGATGCTTCGCAAGCGCCTCAATCCAGCCGTCGACCGGGCGCTCGTGAATCTCTCTGAGACGTTGGATGAAGAGGAGTCGTTTCTTCAGTCGATTACCGAGCGGGCGTTCAAAGAGACGGTATCCGCGACACCCGGTGGGAAATTAGCGCTTGATTTATCCATACTGGGCGGTTATCCATTATGGCTTCGGCGACGGCTGTTAAGGCGTTGTGTGCAAACTCTTTCCGCCGACAGGCAGTCCCCGGACCGGATCGTGATCGACCGGCTGGAGAAGCTTTCCCGGAGTGAAAAAGCCAAGTTGGCTTTGCCCGGGAGGCTGGAGGCTGCGGCGGATGGCGGCAAGCTGTTGGTGTACAAGAGGATAAAGGTATCCTTCCAACTCCCCTTGCCGATTGGCGGTCGGTGCATAGTGCCACCACTCCACTTGCGGATAGGCGCAAGAGTGCGAAGGAAGCCGTCAGCGGTGCCTCGCCAGCGAGGTGCGAGAGCGGTGGTTATCGACGCTTTGGCAGTGAAACCGCCTCTGGTGGTCCGCGCAGTTAAACCAGGCGACAGGTTCAGCCCGCTGGGACTGGCAGGCAGCAAAAAAGTAGGGGATTATCTGACAGACCGGAAAGTCCCGACCGTGCTAAGGGACGAAATTCCGGTCGTGTGTGATACTGATGGGATCATCTGGCTGGTCGGGTACGAGATCGCCGACTGCGTCAAGGTGACGGATTCAACTGAGAAGGTGCTGAAACTTGAAAGCGTCCGTATCAAAACCGGCCCCACCGATGAAGCCGATTGAGTTGCTGCTTCCACAGGACCAGATCAATCGCCGTGTTCGTGAACTGGCGCGCCAGATCACCCAGGATTATGCCGGTGAAACACCGGTGCTGGTGGGGGTTCTGAAAGGGTGTATCATCTTCATTTCCGACCTCATGCGGCATGTCAAACTGCCGATCGAACTGGAGTTCGCGGCGCCGACCTCGTACAAGAAGGCGGTCAAGACCGAGGATGATATTTCATTCATGGGAGGATTCTCGGTCAATATGAAAGGGCGACACGTATTGATAGTCGAGGGGGTGGTGGATTCCGGCAAGACGGTCAACCTGCTGGCCTCCAAGATTCAGCGACTGGAACCGGCTTCTGTCGAGGTTGTTACATTGTTGGACAAGCCCGGAAGTCACCGCACGAAGGTGCATTTGAAGTATATCGGCTTTTCGGTAGGCAACGAGTTTGTGATTGGGTTTGGCCTGGATAATACGCAGAAGTACCGCAACCTTCCCTTCATCGGGCGGCTGCTGGACACCTGAGCCGCCGAGGATTCTGCCGATACTGATAGAGAATACCGGGTGATGTCCGGGTATAACCGTTAAGAGCAGCATTTTGATGCGGAGCATGTGTGAGCGAATATAGCAATAGACCGGGGCGTTCCGGTCAATCGGGTCGTCCTCGCCCCGAACCCCCTCGCGATGGCATGAGTTGGCGCGGGACCGGCCGGACCATGATGTTCTGGCTGGGACTGTTCCTGCTGGTATTCATCCTGTATTCATTCGTCAAGAGTTTCGACCAGGATATAGCTGAGATCACCTACACGGAATTTGTCGGTGAGATAGACAGCAGCAATGTCGCCGAAGTCACATTCACGGACCGGGAACTCGAAGGAAAACTCAAACAGCCGAAACTGTTTGCGTCGACCAAGAGCCCCAAGACATTCGGGCGATTCAAATCCAGAATTCCCTTTGCGGATAACAGCTACGAGCTGGTAAACCGTCTTGAAAAAAGCGGTGCGAAGATTGTTGCGAAAGGGGACAGCCAGCTAATCCAGATTCTAATCGCGATCGGCCCCTGGCTGCTGCTTGGATTCGTGTGGCTGTTTTTCATCCGTCAGATGCAGGGTGCCTCCGGACCGAAAGGGCTGTTTTCATTCGGCAAGAGCAAGGCCAAGCTGATGACCGACGAGCGTCCGAAAGTTACATTCAACGATGTCGCCGGCGCTGATGAAGCCAAGGAAGAGCTGAAAGAGATCATCGAATTTCTCCGCGAACCGGCCAAGTTTCAGAAACTGGGTGGCAAAATCCCCAAGGGAGCACTGCTTCTGGGTCCTCCCGGAACGGGCAAAACGCTTCTGGCCCGTGCGGTTGCCGGCGAGGCGGGTGTGCCGTTTTTCTCGATGTCCGGTTCCGACTTCGTGGAGATGTTCGTGGGTGTTGGCGCCAGCCGCGTGCGTGATCTGTTCGAGCAGGGCAAAAAGAACGCACCGTGCATTATCTTCATCGACGAGATCGATGCCGTCGGCCGCCATCGTGGCGCCGGTTTAGGTGGTGGTCACGACGAACGCGAGCAGACCTTGAACCAGTTGCTCGTTGAAATGGATGGATTCGAATCCAACGAAGGTGTCATCCTGATCGCCGCTACCAACCGTCCCGACGTACTCGACCCGGCGCTCCTGCGCCCCGGACGATTCGACCGCCAGATCGTTGTCGCAACACCTGATGTAAAAGGGCGTGAGGGCATCCTCAAGGTCCATATCCGTAAGATCAAGACCGCGCCCGATGTCGACTTGACCATCCTCGCGCGTGGTACGCCAGGAATGTCCGGTGCGGACCTCGCTAACATGGTCAACGAGGCGGCACTTTTGGCCTCTCGCAGGAACCGCGAGGCGGTGACGATGGTGGACTTTGAAGAGGCCAAGGACAAGGTAATGATGGGCACCGAACGTCGATCGTTGGTGATCACCGAGGAAGAGAAGAAAATCATTGCCTATCATGAAGGCGGGCATGCCCTGGTTTCCAAGTTTCTCCCCAAAGCGGACCCGATCCATAAGGTCACGATCATCCCACGCGGCCTGGCTCTCGGTGTTACGCAGTCCCTGCCGGTGGACGAACGGCATACCTACGCCAAGGACTATCTTGAGACCATGCTGGCGGTGTTCATGGGCGGAAGAGTGGCGGAACTGTTGGTGTTCGGTCAGCTCGACACCGGTGCCGGCAACGATCTGGAGCGAGCCACCAAACTCGCGCGTAAGATGGTCTGCAATTGGGGTATGTCGGAGAAGCTCGGTCCGGTGACATTCGGCAAAACTGAAGAGCATATATTCCTTGGCCGCGAGATCGCGCAGCATTCGGACTATTCTGAGGCAACCGCTCTTGTCATCGACCAGGAGATCCGCTCCTTCGTCGACAGCGCCGAGTCAACGGCCCGTCGTATCCTGACCGAACATCTCGACAAGCTGCACAATCTTGCCAAGGCGCTGCTGGAACGGGAGATTATCGATGGCCGCGAAGTGGACGAGATAATCGGACGACCGTCGGGCGATGTCGAACCGGTGCCGTCACAGGTCCCGGCGCCGTAGAGCGCGATTGTGGCAATAGACCACTCAAAGATCAAAAAGGGGATGAAGCTGATCCTGGAAGGGATCGGCGAGAATCCACGCCGCGAGGGACTCCGCCGGACTCCGGAACGGACCGCCGAATTCTACCAGGAAGTTCTGTCCGGTATGGGGGAAGACCCCTCGCTGGAACTCCGCCACTACACTGCGAAGAACAAAGACGAGATGATCATCCTGCGGGACATTTCGTTCTTTTCACTCTGCGAACACCATCTGCTGCCGTTTTTTGGCAATGTTCATATCGCCTACATCCCGCAAAAGGACAAGATGGTCGGCTTCTCCAGCATGATGCGGGTGATCGATATCCTCTCCAAGCGTCTTCAGGTGCAGGAGCGGATGACCTCGGAGATCGCCGACTCGATTGTGGATGCCCTTAACGCCAAGGGGGTACTCGTCGTTGTGGAAGCGGAACATCTCTGTCTCACCATGCGGGGGATCAAGAAGCCGGGGAGTAAGATTATCACGTCGGCGATTCGCGGCATGATGCGCCGCAACGCCACTCGCTCCGAGGCCCTGGCGCTGATCGAGGGGACGAAGTAGGGCTTAGGTGCAGCACAGTTTGCTGTGCGATCCTCTCATTTGAAAGACGACGGAGTGGTGTCGGGAGTCCTCGCCCGACACGGTATTGCCCCAGTGAACCGTCAGGCAGGGACGCCTGACGGCACCTAAATCCCTCAGCAGCCGCTATTGTTGTTTGTCATTCCGGCCGTCAAGAGCGGTACGTCGGGTTCCGAAGTGAGCTCAGGTGGTTTGAGCGCAGGGTGAACGCAGAAAACCGACACAGAGGCTTTCAACCTGTAAACGGCATACCTCCTGGTCTGCCGTCAGGCGGCACACGAGGACGTGTGCCATCCACAGTTTAGTGTTCTGTACCAACGGCAGCCAAAGTAAGAGGCCCCTCACCTGTCACTTCGGGACATCCTCTCCCAGAGGGAGAGGAATTTGTTCGAGAGTGAGGTGCCCCACCCGCTTGCGGGTGGGTACTGTACACGGCGTAAACGCCGAGCAGATCCCCTTTTCCCTTGCCCAGCCAGCCGTCATTTGCCTACCTTTCATTGCTCAGTTGAAACAGAAAGCAATCCTGTGACCACCCTATCGATTCGTTGCGAGATCAAGACCGCCACCGGCAAAATGCTGTCGTTTGCGCGCCCGCTGGTCATGGGAATACTCAATGTTACGCCGGATTCGTTCTCTGATGGCGGGCGATTCCTGGTAACCGAAAGAGCTGTGGCGCACGCACTGAAAATGGCAGCCGAGGGCGCAGATATAATCGATATCGGCGGCGAGTCGAGCCGCCCGGGCGCGGACCCGGTCAGCGCCGAGGAAGAAATCGAGCGGGTGCTGCCGGTGATTGAGCGATTGAGAAGAGAGTCACAAGTCCCCATCTCAATCGATACGTACAAGGCAGCCACCGCCGAGGCGGCGTTGAAAGCCGGGGTCGATATAGTCAACGATATTTCGGCCCTTCGAATTGACTCGGCTATGCTCGCGCTATTGGCACGCTCGAAGGCGCCGGTGGCGCTGATGCACATGAAGGGCACACCCCGTGACATGCAGAAGAAACCGGAGTATGATGATTGCATCCAAGAGATAGCGGATTTTTTTGACGAACGGATTCAGTTCTGCACAACCGGCGGCATAGAGGGATCGCAGATAATTCTGGACCCTGGAATCGGATTCGGCAAGCGGCTGGAAGATAATCTCCGGATTCTCAGGGAACTGCGATCTTTCACCAGATTCGGGCTGCCCCTGCTTGTGGGGGCCTCAAGAAAGTCGTTTATTGGGATGGTCACCGGCGACACCGGCCCTGCAGAAAGCCGGCTTGGCGGGTCGATAGCCGCGGCGGTGACGGCGGTGCTGAATGGCGCCACTATTGTGCGCGTACATGATGTCAAAGAAACGGTCGAGGCATTGAGGATAGTTCAGGCGACACGGCAATGAGTATGGCGCTGTTTGAGTGGGATTTTCTCCGGTTCGGTTTCAAGGATGCGGTCGATGTCCTGGTCGTGTCGTTTATCATCTATCAGGCGCTTCGACTGACCAAAGGGACAAGATCAGCGCAGATCATAGTTGGACTGTCGCTACTGGGGGGCATAGCGTTCGTCGCGTACTGGTTCCAGCTTGAGGGACTCACCTGGCTCTTTTCCAGTCTCGCGACTGTAGGCTTTATTGTTCTGGTCATTGTATTCCAGCCGGAGTTACGGGGTGCGCTTGCCCATATCGGCCAAAATCCGCTCTTTCGACGGTTCGTGCAGCTCGAACAGAAGAAGACTCTCGAAGAGGTCTCTCGCGCCGCGCTCCGCCTGGCCGAATTGCGCTACGGCGGTTTGATCGTCTGCGAGCGCCGAACCGGCCTCCGCAATTTCGCCGAGTCCGGCAAGGAAATGAACGCCGAACTATCCTCCGAGCTTCTTGTCACGCTCTTTACGCCCTATACGCCGCTGCACGACGGCGCAGTGATCATCTCCGGCAACTACATCGTGGCGGCGGCATCATCGTTGCCCTTGACCAACAACCCGCGCTACCACAAGCTGTTCGGGATGCGTCACAAGGCCGCGATTGGTGTGTCTGAGGTTTCCGATTCGGTGGTGGTGGTGGTTTCCGAGGAAACCAGTGCCATTTCAATCGCCCACAACGGCGTTCTGGAATCCGACATTCGCAAGTCCGAACTCCGCGACCGGCTGGCGGAATACCTGAAGAAGTGATTAGAAGAGGTTCAAGACAGGGCAATAGACCTGACAAGCGGTATGTTCAACTGTGAGCATTGCCGCTGATACCGCTTCCAACGCCGCTGATGTATAGTCCAAAGGACCAACTGCGATTGATTGAGGAGTAAATATATGCGGCAAAGATTGCAAAGAATTACACTGCGCGGCTTCAAGAGTATTCGTGATCTAACAGATTTTGATCCGGGTTCACTTACAGTCCTAATTGGACCAAATGGCGCCGGCAAATCAAATTTCATTTCTTTCTTTCGACTCCTCTCTTGGTCGTTAGCGTCACCTGGTAACCTCCAAGTGCACGTCGGCCAACTGGGGGGAGCCGGTGCACTGCTTCACGATGGGCCTGATCGTACACGAGAAATCGAGTCCGAAATCTCACTTGTGACCGAGGCCGGTAGGAATGATTACGCCTTCAGACTCGTTTTTGCAGCAGGAGACACACTGATATATGCGGACGAGAAGTACAGATTTTCTAAGCCCGAGTTCACTTCGCCGGCTCGCTGGAAAGGACTGGGAGCAGGTCATCGCGAAGCCATGCTTATTGCAAAGGCCGATGACGATGACAAGACGGCCAAAACGATCTTAGCACTATTACGGAGGATCATCCTATATCAGTTTCACAATACATCGACAACTGCTCGGATAAGAGGGAAGTGGGATAAAGACGACGGTAGGTGGCTGAAAGAAGACGGCGGCAATCTGGCACCGTTCCTGTACAGGCTGAAGATGCTGGAACCGCTTTCATACCAGCGAATAGTTGACAACGTTCGGCTGATCTTACCGTTCTTCGCGGATTTCGAGCTGGAACCCGAGTACAATTCGATTCTACTCCAATGGAAAGAACAAAACAGCGATAGGATCTTCGGCGCGCACCAAGCCGCGGACGGGATGTTGAGGGTCATGGCGCTAGTCACGCTACTGCTTCAACCGGAGCGTGATCTGCCGGATGTACTCATTCTTGATGAGCCAGAATTGGGACTGCACCCCTATGCAGTTGGTGTAGTCGGGGGCCTAATCCGGAGTGTTGCCACGCAGGTACAGGTGATCGTCGCAACGCAATCGGTTCCTTTAATCGACTGCTTCCAACCCGATGACATCGTCGTGGTAGATCGAGTAGGGCGTGAGTCGAAGTTCAATCGCCTGACACTAAACCGATTGACTGAGTGGTTAGAGGACTATTCGCTGTCGGAACTATGGGAGAAGAATGTAATAGGGGGACGACCCTAATGAGCATTAGACTTCACCTCGTTGTAGAGGGTCAAACGGAAGAGACATTCGTAAATCAGTTACTCAAGCCGCATCTTGCCAATTTTTCTGTGTGGGCTGACGTACGCTCGGTCGAGACAAGTCGACGAAAGACGAGAGTGTATCGTGGCGGTGTTACAAGCTACAAGAGGTTGCGTGGGGACCTGAAGCGGTGGATGAGGGAAGATCAGCGGTCTGATGTCTGGTTCAGTACAATGATCGATCTTTATGGACTATCCGTTTTACAAGATTCATTTCCAGGCTATGAACAATCAAAGGGTGAAAGCGACGCGTACAAAAGAGTTGAATATCTGGAACGTCAATGGGACGCAGACATGGCAGAGCGCCATTTCATTCCGTATTTGCAGCTACATGAATTTGAGGCGTTGGTTCTTGTTGACCCAGCTCAGCTTTTACGTGAGTTCAACGGGATCGAGAAACAGACCGATCGCTTGGTGAAGATGGTTGGTGCATTTGATTCTCCAGAGCTCATCAATGATGGTGCCAATACCTCACCATCTAAACGTATAATCGCTGAGATCCCGGCATATGAAGGTCGGAAGAGGTCGCTAGGGCCAATTATTACGAGCAGAGTTGGCCTAACAAAGCTGCGCAGTCACTGCCCGCATTTCAAAGTTTGGCTTGAGCGTCTCGAAAATCTTCCAAACGAAAACAGAAATACAAACTTTCGAAAATGAGACGCTTCAAGATTATCGCAGATATCGGCCACTGGAAATCGACTCTCTCGGGCTCCCTGCAAATGATAACCGGTTGATAGTTCGGGTATGATATCTCTCAGGAACAACGCCTCGCGCATCAGACTGGTGCTGATGGCGCTGCTGCTCACATATCTGATCGGCAATATCTCCCGGCACTCCGGCTGGTACCACTGGGATTTCTCCACGTATTACCATGCCGCCAACGTCTGGGCTGCAGGCGGAGACCCGTACGATTCGGAAGCTATTAAGAAGGATGGCGGGTCCGCCAATTTCCCCTTTCTGTATCCGCCGGTAGTTCTCCTCTTTTTCTGGCCCTTCACAATCTTCTCGCTTAACGTAGCGCTTCAAGTTTGGCTGTTCCTAAGAGTGCTGCTGCTGATTCCGCTCATACTCCTCTGGTGGCGGTGGTTTGTGCCAACAGGACGTGATTGGCTGTTTGGGCTCTTTCTCATCATCGCTTTCTGGGGGCCGATATATCTGGACCTCCGCGCCGGCAACGTCACCATTGTCGAACAACTCCTTCTCTGGATCGGTCTGGCACTATTCCTGAAGAAGCGATGGCTCTGGTTCTGTGTCTGTGTAGTGACGGCGGCAATCTTCAAAGGGACACCTCTCTTATTCTTGGGGTTGCTGGCTCTGCCCGGTGTCCAACATAGGATCAAACTGATGCTGGGATCGATCGGCCTGTTTGGATTCCTCCACGGCGTCGGCTATATGATGAATCCTGCTCAGTTTGCCAAGTACGCCAAGGCGGCGCTCACCTGGGATGAGCGCGGCAAGGACTTCAATCCGTCGACACTGGCGGCACTGAAAGATGTTTGGGACCCATTACGCGCCAGGGGAGTTCCGCCGATCATTGTCGATGCTCTCACGTTTGCTGCCTATGCGGCAGCAGTTGCGGTGGTGCTGTGGTTCTCATGGAAAGCATATCGCAGGCTGGTGGCTTTGCGAACCGATGAGGCGACGAGCGAAACGGACCGACTCGCCGTTCTCATTATGCTGGCCACGCTTGTATGCGCCCTGGTTGTCCCGCGCCTGAAGGTGTATACGCTGATGATGATACTCCCGGTAACATATTATGTTATCCGGACCGAGGCATCACGCGGTGCGCTGTTGCTTTGGATGATCCTTTTGTCCATGTCCAATCACACTTTCCTGCCGATCGATGCCGGATTCATCAGCAGCGCCGGACTGTATTATCCGCTGCTGATGCTGTATCTGGTTTGGGGGGTCTGGACATATCGTATCATCCGGAGTCCAGCTTCTACAGTGACCACGCTGGAACCGGCCGAGGCGTCCCCGGCGGACTCGGCACCGATTTGACGCGCCGTCGAAATTTACCTACCTTTGGCGGCCAATTACGAAGACGGACATCGGAACACTCGGTTGGACCGTTGTGGCGGCGTACAAAAGATGGATTGAATGCCAATGCATGACCTCTCGAAAATCAGGAATTTTTCGATAATCGCCCATATCGATCATGGGAAATCGACCCTGGCGGACAGGCTGCTGGAGAAGACCAAAACGCTCTCCGACCGGCAGATGCATGCCCAGGTGCTCGACTCCATGGATCTGGAGCAGGAACGCGGCATCACGATCAAGGCGCATGCGATCCGCCTGGACTATAAGGCACGAAGCGGAGATTGGTACCGCTACAATCTGATCGATACGCCGGGGCATGTGGATTTCACGTACGAAGTCAGCCGCTCGTTGGCGGCGTGTGAGGGGGCGATACTGGTGGTCGATGCCTCGCAGGGGATCGAGGCGCAGACACTCTCCAATCTGTATCTGGCGATGGACAACAATCTGGAAATCCTCCCTGTTATCAACAAGATCGATCTGCCCGCTGCGAATCCGAAAAAGGTAAGCGACGAGTTGGTGGACCTGCTCGGCTGCAAACCGAATGACATCATCCATTGCTCCGCAAAGCAGGGGATCGGCATTGCTGAATTGCTCGAGCAAATTATCACCGTCATTCCGCCGCCATCTGGTAATCCGGATGCGCCACTTCAGGCGATGGTGTTCGATTCCACCTTCGATACATACCGCGGCGCACAGCCTTTTGTGAAGATTGTCAACGGCACACTTCGCAAAGGGGACCGGGTGCGGTTTTTCTCCAATAATCGCGTGCATGAAGTCGAAGAGGTCGGGTTCATGCGCCTCAAGCCGTTCCCGCAGGAGTTTCTGGCAGCCGGCGACGTAGGGTACCTGTTTGCTTCGATCAAAGAAGTTGCAGATACACGGATCGGCGACACGATCACCACGATTGTCAATCCGGCCAAAGAACCGCTCAAGGGATTCGTTAACATCAAGCCGATGGTGTTCTCCGGGCTGTATCCGGCCGTGGCGGAGGATTTCACCGTTCTGCGCGAGTCGCTTGAGAAGCTGAAACTCAACGATTCTTCGCTTTCGTTTACGCCGGAATCTTCGACTGCGCTCGGGTTTGGGTTCCGTGTCGGGTTTCTGGGGCTGTTGCATATGGAGATTATCACCGAGCGGCTCTCGCGAGAGTACGGGCAGACGATCATCAACACGGTGCCCAACGTCGAATATATCGTATACAAGACCGACGGAACACAGGTCGTAGTCGATAATCCGGCCGAGATGCCGAGCGCGGGTGAGATCGAGCATGTCGAAGAGCCGTTTGTCGATGCGCAGGTGATTACGCCGGCTGAGTATATCGGGGCGATTATGAAACTGGCAACCGAACGGCGCGGCGAATACAAGACGACCGAATATCTGTCCACAACCCGTGTCAACCTTCATTATGCGTTTCCGCTTTCCGAGATCATTTTCGATTTCTACGACAAGCTTAAGTCCTATACGCGCGGCTACGCCTCGTTTGACTACGGCATCCCGTACTACAAGCGATCCAACCTGGTGAAGCTCGACATTCTCGTAAACAGTGACCCCGTGGATGCACTATCCTCGATCATCCACCGCGAGAAGGCGTACCACTGGGGACTCCAGCTCTGCGAGAAACTTCAGAAGCTGATACCCCGACAGATGTTCGAGGTGGTGATCCAGGCGGCGATAGGGAGCAGGATCATCAGTCGCGCGACCGTGCGGCCACTTCGCAAGAACGTGACCGCGAAGTGTTATGGCGGTGATATCACACGTAAGCGGAAGCTTCTGGAGCGCCAGAAGGAGGGGAAGAAGCGGATGAAGCAGATCGGGAGCGTGGAGATTCCGCAAGAGGCGTTCCTGGCAGCGCTCAAGATCGAGCGGTAGTACTCCTTTGAGGATTGCTTCGTCGCATCGTTCCTCGCAATGAACCTCTAACAGCGGTTACATGTAGGTCAAGACCCCACCGAGGGTCCAGCCGTGGGTAGGGGTCTTGACATCGGGACCAACGAATCGTCAAAACCCCTGCCGACGAGTTTGCATCGTTGGGGTTTTGACCTACAAGAACTTAAGATCGAGCGGTAGTACTCCTTTGAGAATGCTTCGTCGCTTCGCTCGCAATGACCTGGCGGGGGAGCCCTGACAGGCATCAGGCTTGACGCACCCTCACGAATGCGCGTACCTTCAATTGATGGCGAAGAAGCCCAGACACCAAAACGAAGCCACACAAGACGATGGCAGAACCAGAAGCGGTTCTGCCCTACGGCGAGAGACCGACAGTCCTGATCGTTTGTTGTGGGTCTACATGGCCTACTATGTCACGCTGGCGGCGTTTTTTGCGGCGTCGTTCTTTCCCGAAGGGCGGGTGTGGGGGATTAACTGGTGGGCGTATCATCCGCTCTGGCTGCGGCTGGCGCTACTCGCGGTAGGTGGGATCGTTCCAATTATACTGCACCTGTGGCTGAGGAATAAGGCCGACGCCGATCTGGAGATATCGTCTCGCACCTACTGGCTCGTCACGATCACAGTCTCGGTTATGCTGGTGGCATTGTTTTGGATCCTTCGGTCGCGGACGCATTTTCTGGGGGATGGGTACACGCTAATCAGTCTGATGGCATCGGAGCAGCCACTTGTGAAGATGAGGAACCTCGGAGGGACAATCCTGCCTCTCTTGGTGACAAATCTGCTCGGCGGCAAGACAGAGGCAAATGTTGAGTTGGCGTACCAACTGGTCTCGGTCGGTAGCGGTGTGCTGTTTCTCGTCTTGGCGATCTGGAGCGCGCGAAAGCTGTTTGACAACAGAACGACACAGCTGCTTTGGACCGGTCTGTTGATTACCGGAGGATACACGCTGCAGTTTTTCGGTTACGTGGAAAACTACGCGGTGTTTCTTGTGGGCGTCGCGCTGTTCTGCATTGTTGGAATGCTCGCAGCACAAGACCGGCTCAATCGATGGTGGATCGTGCCGGCAAGCGCTCTTGCGGTGTTTCTCCACATATTTGGAGCAGTTTTCTTACCGGCAGCAGCATATATATTGGTGCGGGAGACTAACATAAGCGGACGATTTCATCGAATGAGCACCGCCTCGAAATGGCTGTTGGTGTTTGTCGGAGCGCTGATTGCGGCCATCGTGTTCATGGTGGAGTATCGCAGCTCAGTGTATTTCCAGACGGCTCTGATGCCTCCAATAACAAACGTGTTCACGTTTGATGGATACACGCTCCTTTCGCGGCGGCATATCCTGGACTACTCCAATCTGCTTCTGCTACTATGCCCAGGCTTACTTGTACTGGCGGTGTGCCTGCCGTGGGGCTCCTGGAGAAAGACTCTCAAATCACCCGTAATCGTATTCCTGATTCTGGGGTCAGTAGGTGGGTTGACTGCGGATTTCATATTCGAACCCAAGCTGGGTATGGCACGCGATTGGGATTTGTTTTCGTACGCCGGGATTCCCGTTGTCATGTTGCTTACATCTTTCGCTCTCAAACTCGGACTTAGGCGTCCCCTGCCGATGATCCTTGGACTCCCCCTGCTCGCCTTCTCCACTGTAGCAACACGCGCTTGGGTGATAACTGAGCCTGATCTGGGAGTTTCACAGTTCAAGACCTATTTCGCCCTCGATCCGATCAAGACCAGACCTGGCTTATTTGCACTACGACAGTATTACTGGAATATCGGGGACTCGACCTTAGCGTACGCCACGGACTCACTGAGGGCGAGACTCTTTCCGGAAGAAAATATGGCCAAGCTTGGGCAGCAATTGTTCAACCGAGGCATGCTTGCCCAGGGCAAGCAGGTTCTGGACCGAGCTATGCAGACCAATCCGACCTATCCGGACACCTGGCTCGGATACGCCCTATACTACATCTACGTCCGGCAATTCGACAGTGCGAAGTATTACCTGCACGTAGCCGATGGTTTGAACCCTTACAGCCCATCGGTCGCCGCTGAATATGGTCGTCTCTATTATTTCCAGGGGGACTGGAAGAAGGCCGAAGAGTACTGGCTCCTGGCAACCGATTTGAATGCCGACTTCGACATTGGTCTGTACAATTTGGCGCAACTCTACCTTGGACGCGGTGACACGACTAAGTACGAGAGTTTCCTGACTCAGTCGACCGAGCGCAAGTGGGCCACGTGGGAGACAGCCAAAGAACTGGCGGACTTCCTCGCAGCCAAAGGCAGTATCGAGAAAGCCCGCCAATACTACGCTCTAGCCCTGAGCAAGGGGATGGACTCGAGTAAATTCGAGATGCCTGTTTCATCCCATCGTCGATGAACATGTAGTGGGTAGTGAGACAGTTACGGCCAAACCAATTGTCATTGTACGGGGTCGCCTGTAAGCTTCAACATCCCGAGGCGCGACCACGCGTTCTTGTACAGGGGACGGATAAAAAGCTGATCAAACCCTTGTTCACGGATATTTTGAGGTACTTGAAAGCCTGTTTCAAATAATGCGTCGTATGTCGAGAAAGGGCTCTGATCGACCGTATCTCGAAATATCTCATGTCCATCGGCCGATAATGTGACCAGATACGCATGAGCCGCTTCAGTCAGGAAGGAGATCGCATTGGCGTAGCAAATAGTGTCCAGATCGACTGTAATTCCGAATGAGCCGAATGGGACGAGGAAAGAATCAGCCGCCTCCACTCGAAATTCGTCCCGCCATGCGACGTCGTGCAAACCGACCCTGACAGCTGGTGCTGCCAGAAACGTTTCTTTAAGGTCGTCGTATGTATCAAGATTGAAACGGATAATCTCCAGCCATCTTGAAAGGGACCACACGGCTCCTTTGGTGAGTATGCAGAGTTTGTCATAATAGTGAGCAAGTGCGCTGTCGGCCAGGACATTTGCTCCCGTCCTTATAGTTGCCGCATATCCGTTCGGCAGATCTCGTTGAAGATGCCCAATTCGCCACTGTGGTGACATTTCGCGGGGCAGTCTAGATAGAAGTGGGTCACCGAGTGCATTGTAGTCTATGAGGTGTGTATAGGGTCCCTGGAAGAAGCCTAGTTGACCGACCGCACCTTCCTGCACCACAGACAACCTAGTGGCATGCTGGACCTGAACGGCCTTTGGAATAGCCAAAGGTTTTGTATCTGAGCATCCCCCTAGGGCACCTGGCCGAAAGTAGAAAGCACGTTCGTCGACAACTCCTCGCTGCGACTTCATCTGTGCGGCACCGTTGAATCCAAGCGTGTACCTACAGCCCGCGTAAATTGGGCACTGAGGATTGGGTAGTCCAACAGCCAGTATCAATCCGAATGCAGTCCCTACGGCTATCCCTCTCCTGAGAAAGTTGCTACATGCAACTATACAAAGTGCCAAGAACAAGGGAAGAGAGAGGAATCTGCCAATCATGAAATCACCACCGACGCGCATCACATAGAGCAAATAGATGAAAACACCTGCGGCCAGCGCGATCAGCTTTGTGTTCCTCGAAACAAGCGGGGCGATCAGGCCGCCCAACAGTGCAATACCCGTCACCGGGTCTTTGATCACACTCAATCCGATGTAATATGCCCCTTGGTTCAGGAGATCCACCGAGGCTACTCCCCCCCCCAGCTTGGCATATGCCGTGTTTGGAAAGGGGAAGCCGTAATAGACCAGCGAAAACAAGAACCAAAGGAGCAAAGGAGTGAAGCCGAGCACTACTTGAGCGGCCGTTCGAATCGATCGATGCTGCCACCATAAGAACCCTAAGGCCGGGAGGAGCAACAGGAGGTAGTCGAAGCGGGTCAGGGTGGCCAGAGCCGCAAAGAGCGATAGGAGAAAGGGGCTCGTGCGCTCCGGGCTTTTTTTTATGAAGACGAGAACAAACAGTGCGACGAGAACGTACCCGAGAGGATTTTCCAGTCCTGAAGTGCAATAGTCGGTAAATGCTTTCGACATCACAAGAGTCAGGGTTATAACTAGCCCAGCCCACCGGTCGCGCGATACCTGGAAGACCAAGAGATATACAGCCACGCCGCTAAGCAACATGGAGAAGAAAATGACCGAGTAGAAATACTCACCGGTTGCGGCGATCAGAGGAATTAACAGCAGCGCCCAAAGTGGGTGAGTGAATGTTTGTACCCGCTCAGCAATATTCCACGTTAACCCGAGTCCGTTCAGACAGTTGTCAACCGACCTGAAAGTTATGAACGCATCATCGGACACCCAGGCGGTTCGAGATATAACGACCACGAGCAGAAATAATGCCAGGATGAGAAGAGCAGTGGAGACTAACGGTTTTACCATTGGCTGTTGCGCTCAGTTAGTGCGTGGGGGATTCTGCAACCCACTGGCCACGCAAGAAAATAGGTAATCGCAGTCCACATGTCAACGGTACCACAACGCGTTCTCTTTGATTGGCAAGGGGAGGCCAGGGCTGGCCTCCCACAGCTTATTGTAGTCACACGAAGGTTGTCTCTACGAGGACACTGTGTCTGTCAATTGCTTGCCGAACACGTGGATGGCGGCTGGCCGTTGTTGAAGAGGTAATCGGCCAGATAGGTATAGTCAGCGATGTCCACCGTTCCGGAATCATCAATGTCTGCTTGTTCCTCGCAGCACAGAGTTCCGCCGTAGAAGAGGTAATCGCCGAGAGCCTGAAGGTCCGAAATATCGCAGGTACCTTGAGGGTCGCAGTCGACGTTCCCTCGTCTTCCAACGCAGCAGTCACTCACGTAGATATCAATCCGCCCCCCGTGAGTAACGATCTCATCGTCATGGTGTGAGCCCACCAGAATATCGTCGTCACCATCGTTATTAATGTCGTTGACAAATGCGGCCCAAAGACCCCAATTTTGATGGGGGCCGCTTGGCAACACTCTGGGGCTTCCATAGATCCGCAAAAGTTCCAATCCCGTTAAGCCCGAAAAGACGTAAACGGTTCCGGTATCTGTAATTACGTCGCTTCTATGCGAGTCACCTACAACAAGTAGATCTGGAGTACCATCGCCGTCGAAATCCCCGCCGCCAGCAACTGAAGACCCCCAAAAGTCCATTCGATCTACGTAATCAGGCGGGTAGGTTGCGGGCTCCTTACCTTCATGTGCCACTAGCAAAGTCGTCGGCGATGCGCCGGAGAAAGCATACGCTTTACCGCGTCCCATGCCCAAGGGAGATTCGGGCTCATACGTAACCGCTCCTACCAAGATATCGGGGACTCCGTCAGCGTTGAGATCGCCCGCGGACGCGACCGACCATCCGAAATAATCGGCAGCCGTTTCGCCGGTAATCTTAGTAATCAATTGTCCGTCATCTCGATAGAGCCAAACCCTGCCTATCTGATCATTTACCGAGTCAGGTGGGTATCGATAATCAGTAACTGCATAATCGGTACGCCCGTTTGCCGTAATGTCGCCGAGATCAGCAACTGCCCATCCATAGGCACCGTATCCGTCAGGCTCTGTGTGTATTCGATCTGCGCCTTGACTGGTAAGTAGCAATTGCCCGTTTAGGTTTCTGCCAACAAACACGTATGCCGTTAAGACATTGGTAATTAACAACTCGCGCCTTCCGTCCCCATTCATATCACCTGTTATAGCAGTCGCCTGGCCAAATAGGTTAGAGCCCGAAATAATTACATCGGCGGATGCGGCCTGCACTGTCTCAGGAGAGGACGCTGGCGTTCTGCCTCGGAATAGATAGGCTCTCCCTTGAGAGGAATTGTACATTGGGCTGCCAACTAACACGTCAGAGATGCCGTCACCATCAAAATCGCCAGCTCCAATAGACTTCCCAAAAGCATCACCACTATTCTCGCCGACGTACAAGAAGAGTAACTGAAATGGAGAGTGGCCAGAAAATGCGTAGACGTGCCCTCGATCACTGTCGAAACCCGGTGCTGAAGCTACGAAGTCATTGATAGAGTCGCCGTTGATGTCGCCGCACCCGAGAACGCGCCACCCAAGTTCTTCATAGAATGAAGATCCTGAGTACGACCAGGTAGGCATCTGCGCGCCGTTGACATTGGTCGCTGCAAGCATGAATCCTGCCGACAGAAGCGACCGCCACAGTTTCTTTCCCATGAAGTACCTCCTTGAGATTGATGTGAGTTGACGTGAACCGCCCGGGCCTATGCATGTCCGTATGCTCGAACTCTGGGAAGCTGGTCATGTGCGATTGGATTGCACTTCTTGGCAATTGTTGCTATTCGCCCTCCTGAACTTGCGGGAGTTCCTACAGCATTCTACGTTGACTGCTGAATTTGTATTTGGGAAAATCAGTGTTGCAGGAATCGTCGCACCATGCCTGGAGCAAAGCCTGCCTCACCCAGGGTGCTAATTTCGGTAACACACCTACTCAGGTGCATATACCTGCGAAATCGAGACAACACGCTTGCATGAAAGCAAATACAACGATGAGTACAATTGCGATCACACCGTTGCACTCCCACAATTCTTTCCCACGTAGTGAGTTGCAGGGAAAAAGTGCGCATTGCAACTATATAAAAATGACAAAACGAACCCAATTCGCCAATTGCGATGCAAACAGTCATGGATTCATATGCACGGAAACGAACCCAATCAGGTGTAGCCCGCCTGCTTCAGGTGGGTTCCCAGTTCTTATTGCCGTGAATCCGACAATGGCCGTGCACCTGCGAGCGCTGCTTCCCTCCTCGTTACTTCAGCGAACGATTGTGACGGGAAACGGAGTAGCAGGAAACCGAGCCGTCGGCTGGGATACACCTTGGCTGTGGTGCGATACCCATCCGCACTGTGTCACCCCCGCGAAAGCGGGGGTCCAGTCCCGAGCCGTCGCAGGATTGTCACGTCGTCCGCTCGGGGCCGACTCCCCACAATGACACCTCGCGGAATTCCAGCTTTCGCCAGTATGACATCCTGAAGCAGTTCCGATCACTCCTCCGCCGAGCCGCGAGGGCGCTTCGGCGGGCGAAGGCGGTCGGTGTCCTGCAGCGCCTTCCGTGGCTGGCCCGCCATTCAGGTGGGACGTGGGACCTGTTCGCGGCGGTCCATCAAGCCCACCATAGATGGTGGGGCACCAACGCCCAACGGGAGTGCATCCTACTCGCCTAAAATGGCGTGGCGTCCTGCTTCCCCTAGCCCCCTCTTCCGTATATATTTCGCTCAAACCGTGCCCACAGGGGCTAAAGGCCCTGTGGGGAGAAACCGATAACTTATAACACGTATGGATCAGGACTTCCTCATCAAGGAGCATACCCAGCTCGAGAGCCAGAAAGAGGCGCGCAAGTTCCTCAATCGTCGCGAGCGGAAACCCCTTTGGCGCGAGTATCTCGAAACAGCTGTGGTCGCGGTGGTCGCCGCCGTGCTGCTGCGGATATTCGTGATCTCGGCGTACAAAGTGAACTCCGGCTCGATGGCGGACACGCTTCTGGAAGGGGATTATATCTTCGTCAATAAACTGGCCTACACCTATGGCGGTAAGTTCCCGCAGACCGGCGACATCATCGTCTTCAAGTACCCCAATAATCCGGACAAGGATTATATCAAACGGGTGGTCGCGCTTCCGGGACAGACTGTCCAGGTGGCGGATAAGATTGTGTATGTCGACGGCCAGGTGGCGGCGATGCCCGAAGGGGTCAAGCATGTTGACAAGAAGATCATCCCCGGCGATCTGTCGTTCCGCGATAATTTCGGCCCTTACAAGGTGCCGCCGGGCGAGTATTTCGTGCTCGGGGACAATCGCGACGACAGCCGCGACAGCCGGTTCTGGGGGACTGTGCCGCTCGGCAATATCCTCGGCAAGGCGGTGGCTGTGTATTACTCTTGGGAGCCTGAGAAGGATACCCCCGGCTGGGGGTTCCCGTACGTCATCGATATCGTCCAGTGGACCGGCTACGGGCTCGTCAATTTCCCGTCGCAGACCCGCTGGGACCGTATCGGCACGATGATCCCATAAATGCCGTTCGGCCTCTACGTTCATTTCCCCTTCTGCCGCAACAAGTGCTCGTATTGCGACTTCTACAAAGAGCTGTACGATGTTGACCTGGAGACGAAGTTCTTCAAGGCGCTGATGATCGAGACCGAACTGGCGGCCGAAGCGCACGGCTCGACCGATCGAGAGATATCAACGATCTTCATCGGCGGCGGGACGCCATCGCTGGTGAATCTGGGCAAGTTCGAAGAGTGGCTGGGTCTTATCAGGCGATTGTTCATAATGCCGCAAGGGATCGAGTTCTCGGTCGAGAACAATCCCGATTCCATCAATGTGGAGAATCTGAAGGCGTTCAAAGAGCTCGGGGTGAACCGTCCGACCTACGGGATTCAGTCGTTCAACCCGAAGTTATTGAAGCTGCTCAATCGCAAGCATAATCCGGAGCATAGCCAAAAGGCTGTGTACCTGACCAATGCGCTTGGGTATACGAATTTCGGCGTCGACATGATATTCGGATTGCCGAGGCAGACGACGCGGATGTTGTCGGCCGATTTAGATCAAATCATCGATCTGGAGCCGCCACATATTTCGTTTTACCAGTTGACTGTAGAGACTGGGACGACACTGGCGGAAAGAGTGAAGGCTGGTTCACTCGTCATGCCGTCGCAGGAAGTGACGATGTCGCTGTATCGCGGCGGGTGTGAGCGGATGGCGGAGGCGGGGTACCATAGGTATGAAGTTTCGTCTTTCGCAAAACCGGGATTCGAATGCAAACACAATCTGGGATACTGGGTGGGGGATGACTATCTGGGGCTGGGGCCATCGGCGCACAGTTTCATGAATGGGGAGCGGTTCGCTAACGTGCCGAGCGTGACGAAGTATATTGGGTCTTTGTTGAAACGGGAGCGGCCGGTGATTCGCGATGAGTCGGGCGAAGAAGAGCGGATGGAGGAGGCGATCATGTTGGGGCTTCGCATGTCGCGCGGGATCGACCGGCACCAGTTTGCGCTTCGATTCGGTCAGCCGATAGAGGATCGGTTGGATTTGAAACAGTATGAATTGTTTATCAATTCCGGGCATCTCATAACAGAGGGAGAGACACTACGACTCTCTGATGAGGGGATTCTGTTGGCTGATGAGATCACGCGGCGATTGACAAAATAGAAGGGCAGACATTGCGAGGTTGTTCCAAAAATCGTGAAATCAGTTGCGTCAGTTCCTGCGACCCCGATGCATTCGGGGTTGTGTGAACTGACGTAACCTCAATAGAAGGGCAGACGGTTTCGCCTGCCCTTCATTACTTGCGCACCCGAGAGCTACCGGATGCAGTCCCCTTTGGGGTCGATGTTGCACCCCTCAACACCGTCGATAATGCAGCAGCGGTACAACAAGCCATTCACGCACTTGTAGTAGCATTTCGGCGGTTTCGCCTGGGTGGACGAGACCATCGCGCCGAGTACGAACGACACGACAAACAGCGCCACCAGGATCAGAGCGACAGACTTGCGCATAGGTCACCTCCTTCAGCAATAAGAAGGCCGGCTGTCATCACGGTGTCAAGCCATTTGCAGGCGAAAAATACGCCGGGACCACGTTTACTCACTTGACAAACAACTCAGCGGCGCAACCCCACAAACCGGTTGCCGGAAAGCTAATTTCACGGTATTTTTGCCCCCGATATGAATAAGCTGCAACGACAACGGAAGCGTCCGTCTTCCGTTCTTCCATAATGACTTCCCATGAAACAACTATTCGATCCGCTTACTAATTACGAAGAGACCAGAAAACTGGTCGGTTATGTCGACCGCAATGAAGCCACGCCCGAAACGTATTCGGCGATCGGCTTTAAGTGCGGGCTGGAAATTCACCAGCAACTGAAAACGAAAAAGAAACTGTTCTGTCACTGTCCGGCCGGGCTGTATCAGAAGAACGGCGAGTTCGATGCCGAAGTGATTCGCCATATGCGCCCCACGCTGTCCGAGCTGGGGGAGTACGACGGCACCGCGCTGATGGAGTTCAAGACGCGTAAGACGGTCATCTACCGAATCAAAGATGAGACCGCCTGCACGTACGATATCGACGACACGCCGCCGTTCGCGCTCAATCGCGAGGCGCTGGGGATAGCGATCGAGATCGCGCTCTTGCTCAAGATGAACATCGTGGGTGAGCTGCATATCACGCGGAAACAGTATCTTGATGGTTCCATTCCGACCGGCTTTCAGCGGACCGGAATCGTGGCGATCGAGGGATCGATTCCGCTGAAGAACAAGACCGTTCGAATCATACAGTTGTCCATCGAAGAGGATGCGTGTCGCGAGGTTTCAGATGTCGGGCATCTTCGCGTGTATACCACCGACCGTCTCGGGATGCCTTTGATCGAATCGGTGACCTATCCCGATATGTTGACGCCCGACGAAGCGGGGGAGGCGGCGCACTATCTCCGTTTTGTTGCGCGAAGTTCAGAGAAAGTACGGACCGGGATTGGGGCGGCGCGTGAGGATGTGAATGTCAGTGTCACCGGCGGCACTCGGGTGGAGATTAAAGGCGTGTCGCATATCCGGTGGATTCCGCGGCTCGTACATACGGAGGCATTCCGTCAGTGGGCGCTGTTGAAGATTCGGGATGAACTAAAAAAACGAGTAGTCGATCCAAAGCTATGGAAGATTTCGCACAAGGAGATCGACCTGGACATGGTGCCGGCGGATCACCCGATTTTCCGTCGCGCGAAGCGACTGCGCTTGAAATTGGTGGCGGTGAACCTTCCTCAGTTCCATGGCCTGCTCTCCCATTTTACGCAGCCGGGACAGAGTTTTGCCGACGAACTGGTGGGACGGCTCAAGGTGATTGCCTGTATCGAGAAACCGAACATGGTGCACTCGGAAGAATTGACCCCAACACTGTTTGCCTCCCAGTGGGACGACGTGCGGTCGACGCTTGGCGCCGGAGAGAACGATGCCCAGATAATCATCATCGGTCCGGCCGATGATATGGCCACCGCGCTGGATGTTGTGCAAGAGCGATGCCAGCTTGCCATGCAGGGTGTTCCGAACGAAACCCGCAAAGGACTCGTTGACGGCACGAATATTTTCGAGAGAGTGCTGCCGGGACCTGACCGGATGTATCCCGACACCGATTCGGCGCCAATCGCCATCGAAGAATCTCTAATCGAAGAGCGCCGCAGGAATTTGCCGATCGACGTGACCGACCGGTTCAAACAACTCCGCGACTGGCGGGTGCCGGTGGATACGTATCAGTACCTGTTCAAACGGAATCTGGTGGGGTTGGTCGAACGGATCGTCAGAGATTTCGACCAGGACCCAATTTTCGTGAGCTCTGTTCTCGGACATACGCTTAAACATGTCGAGGGGAAGCACCAACTTCAGGCGGATTTCAGCTACGACCTGGTGTACGACCTGTTCAAATTCGGCAAACGGCGCAAGCTGTTCGATGAAATCCTCAAGCTGATGGTACCGGTGGTGTACCAGCACCCGAAGATGGACTTCGAGTCGATTCTTCTCACACTCGACTACCATCCCTTTACGGCCGAGCAGATTCAAAGTTCGATTCCAACGCTCGTGCGGAAGTTTGGCGAGATAAAGAACTCCCCCGATCCGGAAGCGGGAGTTCGCTGGGTCATGGGGCATCTTCGCAAACGGGCCATTGGTAATATGTGCCTCCAAGAGCTCCACGCAGTGGTGGTGAAGGAGCTGAATCATGGCTGATATACTCAAAGGGTACAAGGGGCGGGCACTCGACGTGCTCAATTCGTTTAAGGCGCGGGTCTGGGCCGAAATGCAGGTGACCACCACGCGCGGCGATTTCAAAGGAATCCTCCTACCGCGCTCTGAGAACGATGATGACCGCCACGTGGTGCTGAAGATTGCATCAGGATATAACGTGGGGATCGAGGTCTCGACAATCCTCGAAATGAAAGAGGTCGGGTACCGCGAGGCTCACTACAAGATACCGGAGAAGGAATTCCCGATTTCCAAAGGGAAGCCGAATGTCAAGTTGCTCGGGACCGGCGGCACGATTGCCTCACGGTTGGATTATCGCACTGGAGCAGTGATACCGGCATTTTCGCCCGGTGAATTGTATGGCGCAGTACCTGAGCTTGCGGATATCTGCAATCTGAGCACTGAGAAGTTGTTCGCCGTGTTCAGCGAGAACATGGGGCCGGAGCAGTACAAAAAACTGGCGATCGCAATTGGCGAGGAAATTCGCAAGGGGATCGATGGGATTGTGATCGGTCACGGTACCGACACCATGCACCACACTGCATCCGCGCTGGCGTTTATGGTACAGAATCCACCGGTGCCGGTGGTGATGGTGGGGTCGCAGCGGTCATCGGACCGGCCATCATCGGATGCCGCGCTGAATCTCATGCACGCCACCAAGACGGCTGCGGAGTCTGACATCGCCGAAGTCATGGTCTGTATGTTCGGCCCGACCTCGGATGAGTATGGACTGCTTCACGAGGGGACGCGGGTTCGCAAGATGCATTCTTCCTATCGCTCGACCTTCCGCACAATCGGCGACATTCCACTTGCGATGGTGGACCGGCAGAAAATCACGCCGCTCAAGCAGAGTTACAATCGTCGGCGACGGGACCGCAATGTGACAATTGCGCCGTATTTCGAGGAAAAGGTCGCGATTGTCTATTACTACCCCAATATGCAGCCGGACATTATCGATGCGCTGGTGGACAACGGCTACAAAGGGATTGTGATCGCCGGAACCGGCCTGGGACATGTGAACAAGCCACTCTATCCGGCGCTGAAGCGGGCCGCTGACAAAGGGGTGGCGATGTTCATGACGGTGCAGACGCTATGGGGATATGTGCACATGTTCGTGTACGACACGGGACGCGACTTGATGGCGCTGGGAATCGTGCCGACCGAGAACATGCTCCCGGAGGTTGCGTATATCAAGCTTGGCTGGGTGATGGGACAGACGACTGATCTGGCGAAAGTGAAAGAGTTGATGCTGACGCCGATCGCCGATGAGATCACCGAGCGGGAGCCATACAACGGGTACTTAGTGTTTCAGGGAGGCGTGCCGGAGGTGGAGGAGTTTTTGAGAAAGATACATAAGTGATGTAGAGTGTGTCAGCCGACTCGCAGGGACACCCTCAGCACTGCGAAGTCAGACGTGCCTTCTCGACAGTTCTGGGATCAAAGTGTGCAGGGCAGAGACGCACGGTACTGCAATATAGCGGCGTGCGCGCTTTTTCAATCTTTCCGGATAGTCTCCGAGGGGATGGCCTCCTCTGCTTCGCTGATTGCCTACAGCCAGTTCTTTCGACGAAACCAGGCCAGCATGCCGATGCCGATCCCGAACATCAGAAACATGATAAGTGGATAACCGAAGCGCCAGTGCAGTTCCGGCATGAAGTCGAAGTTCATGCCGTAGATGCCGGCAATAAAGGTGAGAGGGATGAAGATCGTGGCAATGATGGTCAATACTTTCATAACAGAATTCAGGCGGTTGCTGACGCTGGAAAGATAGATATCCAGCATGCCGGATAACATGTCGCGGAAGGTCTCAATCGTATCCATTACCTGAATGACGTGGTCGTGAACATCACGCAAATAGAGCTCGGTCGCTCGAGTAAAGAGCGGGGATTCGCCCCGCTGGAGATTGCTGATCACATCGCGGAGTGGCCAAACCGCCTTCCGCAGAAACAGCATTTCGCCCTTCAAGCGATTGATGGTGCTCAGCGCGGCCGGTGTCGGATCCGCCACTACTTTCTCCTGAAGCGTCTCAAAGTGTTCGCCGAGTTTTTCCAGGACGACGAAGTAATTATCAACGATCGTGTCCATCAACGCGTACGCCAGATAGTCCGGCCCTGCTTTGCGGAGTTTCTCCTTGCCGGCTCTCAGTCTCTCGCGGATTGGATTGAAGCAGTCGCCGCTCGTCTCCTGAAACGACAGAAGGTAGTTCCTTCCTACCAGAATACTTACTTCGTCATGCTCGATCACGTTCTTCGATGCCGACATCTCCAACATGATGAGGGTAATGAATAGATAGTCGCCGAAATCCTCGACCTTCGGCCGCTGACCGGTAGTGACAATATCCTCAAGCACCAGTGGGTGGAATCCGAAATGGGAGCCAATTTTCTCGATCAGAGATAGATCGTGGATGCCGTCGATATTGATCCAGGTAACGCCGGGTGTGTCGCGATATGGGAAAACATCCTCGATGCGCGAGACCTGCTTTTCTTCAAAATGCCTCTCACTGTAATCGATAACGGATATCGTAATTGGCCCGGTACGGCGCGACTCGCCGGCCACCAAACTCCCGGGGGAGAGGCCGACTTTCCGTGAAACTCTTTTCGCGTAGCGCAGCATTACTTCGTATCGCTCTCATCCGGCTGATCGGTTTTCATATAGACCACACGTGTTGGATACGGGAATACAATCCCCTCCTGTTGGTACCGGGCGTGCAGCCGCTTGACAAATTCATGCTTTATCAGGTACTGCGCCACGTACTCCTGAGCTCGCAGGATCACGCTGAAACCCACGCCGGAATCCCCGAACGAATTAAAGCGAATAAACGGCTCAAAAGTCGGTACGGCGCCGGGGACCTCTCGCATGACGCTTTTAGCCACCTCGACTGTCACATGCTCCACCTTTGCAAGATCGCTGTCATAGGTGACCGACACGGGTACCACGACTGCCATTTCCTTGTCGGGCTGGAAATAACTGGTGACAACCGCGGTGGACAGTTTGGAATTTGGCAGAATGACCATATTGTTGGACAGCGTGCGGATAGTGGTGTTGCGCCAGCCGATATCCACAACGGTACCTTCCTGGCCGGTGTCGAGTCCCACGAAATCGCCGGGGCGGATCTTCTTTGAGGCCAGCAAATGCACACCGGCAAACAGATTGGACAGGGTGTCCTGCAGGGCCAGCGCCACTGCCAGACCACCAACGCCGAGAGCGGTTAGGAGTGGCGTAATGGAAATACCAAGCGACTGCAGGATTATCAGAATGCCGATCAGGAATACGCTCAGCTTGGTGAGATTGGACAGAATCGATGCCGAGGGAAGGGCGCCATCCTCCCGGATGGTAGACAGATTCACGAATCCGATAGCGATTCGGGACGCCACAAGGGTGCCGGAGAGGATCACCAGCACCATGAGCACCTTGTGAATCAGCAACAGGACCGAGGCAGTAACCGGCAGCGAATAGCTGGCGAAAAAGGCACCGGCCAGCACAAACCAGAGTGTGGTGACCCCTTTCAGGCCGGAGATGATGATCTCATCTCCCTTCCAGGTTGTCCGTTCGGCGATCTTACGGAGATGGTGGAGGATGATCCGTTCGAAGATCATGCCCAGCAGGAGAGCGCCTCCGATCATCACCACCGGTACGACCCAATCGAACACGACCTTTTCGGATTCTGCTGCCAGATTGCTGCCCACGAATTCTCCTGTTGTTCGACGATCAACGAGTCCGAACGAAAATCTGCCGGTCGCCCCGATGATGGTCAAGGTTTAACCGTCGGTCGGGCGCACTCCTCCATCCGCAGCATCAGGTCGGGCAGTTACCCCGCCACCTGCTCCTCGAGCTGATACCGGCGATAGATCTTGTAATACAAACCCTCTTTCGCCAGCAATTCGAAATGGCGGCCGGTCTCAACCACGCGCCCGTCTTCAAGGACGTAGATTCTGTCGACACGTTGCAGCGTGTCCGGTCGGTGCGTGATCAGTATCGCCGTCATGCCGGGCATCACCTCATGCAGGCGCTCCCAGAGCGCCGCCTCGGTGCGTGAGTCGAGCGCCGAGGTGCAGTCATCCAGGATCAGAATCTTCGGCTTCCCCACCAGCGCTCGCGCCAGGGCCAGCCGTTGTTTCTGACCGCCGGAGATAGCCATCCCGCGCGTACCGATCATGGTGTCCAGCCCTTTGGGGAACCCGGCCACCTCGTCTTTCAACTGCGAAACATCCAACGCCCACTCCAACACGGCCTCCGATATTTCCTCACGCCCGAACAGAACGTTGTTGCGCACCGTGTCGGTAAACAGGATCGGCTCTTGCGGCACATACCCGATGTAGCTTCGAAGGTCCTCAAGCGAGAGCTGCTTCAGCGGTCGGCCGTCGAGGATTAGCTGACCACCGACCGGATCGACCAGGCGCGGGATCATATTCACCAACCAGCTCTTGCCGACGCCGACCCGGCCCACGACGGCCACAGTCGAACCGGGCGCGATTTCGAGTGTGACGCGATCGATAATGTTCCGCGAAACGCCTTCAAACGTGAAAGTAACATCCCGAAACGCCAGACCACCGGAGATCGGTTGTGCCTGCGCGGGGGTCGGCGAATCAGCCACCATGGGTTTGACGTTTTCCAGCTCTACCAGGCGATCGATGGAGACGCCCGACTGGAGTGATTTCACCAGAAACTGACCGATATCGAACATCGGGAAAAACAGGAATATGACGTAGTACACGAACGCAAACAACTCACCCTGAGTCAGCTCCGCGCGCATGACCGCTGCGCCGCCGGCGAGCAGCACGATGATCACGCCGAATTGCCAGATATAGCCATAGAGCGAATCTACGATTGTGCCGGCTTTGATCGCTGCGATCTCGGCATCCCGCCGTTTTTGCAGGGCCGCGTCAAACTTCCCGCGCTGCGCCTTCTCCTGGACGTACGCTTTGACCACGCGCACCCCGGAGTAGCAGGATTCGATCACGCCACTGAAGCTCGAGATGCTGGTCTGCAGGTGGTCATACCGTTTATCCAGCAGGGACGAGCTCTTGAAAAACACGAAGATCAGAAGCGGCATCGGACCCGCCGTCAGGAGCGTCAGCCACGGATTCATACTCAGCATCATGATGATCGTAAACGTCACCATCATGAGCGCCTCGTAGAAGCGGAATATGCCCGAACATGCAAACCACGAGAGCTTCCCCTCGATATCATCGGTGAGCCGTGTCACCAGATCTCCGGCCCGGAACTTGTTGAAGAAGTCCGGCCCTTTATCGGTGATGCGGTCGAAAGCGTCCTGTCGGAACGCCCAATCCAGGCGACGATTCATCCAGGCGCGATGCCCCTGCACGAACGCATACAGGGCGAATGCCACCAGCCCAAGGACGATATAGCTCAGCGGCAAGGCGATGTCCGATGACAGTCCCAGGCGTTGACCGGTGGCGAGGATCCACGCGCCAACGGCGGTGTCTGGCGTCCGGCCTGTTTCGACATAGTCGATCGAATACTGCATGAGCCGCGGACTGTACGTCTGGAACATCGCCTGTACCGGCGTCAGAATGATCAGCACTGCCAGCACCCATGGGAAATGCCGGTAATATCTCCAGAACCACTTAATCTTTTCTATCTTCTTACGCATTGGTCGCGACTCCATTCCTCGACTTGAATTGCAGGTGGAACAGTTTCGAGTAGTAGCCGTCCTGCAGTATCAGTTCCGTATGCGTCCCGCGCTCGACAATCTCGCCCCGACGGATAACCAGGATCTGGCCAACATCGAGAATGGTCGACACCCGGTGTGCGATGATCAGCGAGGTCCGCTGGGCCATGAGGACCTTGAGCGATGCCTGAATAGTCCGCTCGGTTTCGGGGTCCACCGAACTGGTGGCCTCGTCAAGGATCAACACGTCAGGGTTCACCACCAGCGCCCGCGCAAACGAGAGCAGTTGGCGTTCGCCCCGGCTGAAATTGGCCCCTTTCTCCGACACCACGGTCCGGTAGTTGTTCGGCAGGCGGTCGATGAAGGCGTGTGCGTCCACTGCTCGTGCGGCGGTGGCGATCTGCTCGTCCTGAATCCCAGCCGTCTCAAGCGAGATGTTGGACCGCACGTCTCCCGGGAACAGATGGATGTCCTGCAGTACCAGCGCGAACCGCCGGCGCAGCTCTTCCTGCGATATCTCGCGGATGTCGGTCCCATCAACTGTGATCCGGCCCCTCTGCGGGTCGTAAAACCGAAGGAGCAGGTTGATGACAGTTGATTTCCCGCCGCCGGTCACGCCGGCTAAAGCGACCCGCTTTCCCACCGGTATCTCGAAATTGATATCTCGAAGTGTCCAGTTGTCGTCATCGGTGTACGAAAACCATACGTTCTCGAATTGGATCCCCTGTTGCAGTTTCGGCCAGGCAACGGGATGCACAGGCTCCAGCAGTTTGGGCTTCGTCGAAAGCAGCGCATACATCCGCTTGACCCCGGCAATAGCTTTCTGCACACTGGACAACTGCTCTGAGACCCGGTAGAGCGGCTCGAACGAACGCCAGATGAGGATGATGAACATGCTCATCGTGCCTACCGTTATGGCGCCGGTACGGGTCCACGGAATGCCTACCAGCAACACCAATCCGGTCATGAGGTACTGCAGGAAGTTGATGGTGTTGAAGAACGCCACCACGCTCAACTCGGCGTAGGCATCGTTGCGGAATTTCTGTTTGCTGACGTCGTACAGCCGTTTGCGCGCGTACTGACCGCGGTGGAATATCTGCACGATCGCCATCCCCTGGATGAACTCGGTCAGCGTCCCTACCACTTCCGCCATCTTCTTGCGTACCTCAAGGAATCGGGGTGTGGTCTTGCGTTCGAACAGGATGATCATTCCGATCACCAGGGGCATCATCCCGACGAGCAGGAGCGCCAACCGCCAACTGGTGGCGAACATCAGGGAGAAGGTGCCGATCACCAGCAGCACGTCCCCCATAAGCGCGACCGCAGTCATCGTGAACAGCGTACGCAGCGCTTCAGTGTCCGACTCAACCCGCGCCATCAATCGCCCGACCGGGTGGCGGTCGAAAAACGACACATCGAGTGAGAGAATATGGTCAAACAATAGTGTTTTCAGTTTGACCATGACCGACTGGCCGATGATCTCCAGACGTACCCTCTGCAGATAATTCAAGAACAGCGCCGTCCCCTGGAGGAGTCCGATCAAAATAGTAGTGATGATCAGGCCGCGAAAATCTCTGGCCGCCAGGTTGACATCGAACGCGCGTTTCAACAGTACCGGCCAGAACAACGACAGAACTGTTGCGCCAACCAGGAGTGCAAAACAAACCAACAAGCTGCGCCAGTGCTGCTTGACCAGCGGCAGCAAATATCGCAAGGCTTTCCCGGAACCAACGTTCTGTTCCTCCGGGCTCAGCTTCTCATCTTCGTACAATTCAGTAGTCATTTCTTCAGTACCTTGACAATCTCAGTGACTTGGTGGTTCAAATCCAAGCGGATGCAAAAAAAAACCGCCGGACCATCTTGGGGTGCGGCGGTCGCATCGTAACTTGTTGAAACGTCAAGTCTTATCCGTAGCTGTACCGCCGCGAAGCGCCCCCGTCAGGGCATTTACTGGTGAGGTGAATGTTCTGCTCATTGGTCCCGGTACTTCGTGTTCGGTTGACGGTTTATTCAGCGATACAAATTGTTGTCGTTATTTGTTGCCTAACATACGACGGCTGCGTATACGTTGTCAAAGGAAAAATCTGGCATTCGATCACATTCTTTGCAGGATGGTCCAACAAGCAGACGTGTGAGGAGGAGGATTTGTCATGACAGTTTTGGTTATTGATGACGAGGATGTCATCCGCATGCTGGCCGAACGAATTCTGAGCAAGGCGGGTCATACTGTCCTGGCCGCAAGATCGGGTCCGGATGGGATTGCCATCTTTCGTGAGAAGAGCGCTCAGATCGGAGCCGTGCTGCTTGATGCCAGCATGCCCGGCTTGACGGGTGCTGAGACACTCCGCCGCCTTCGCGAGATCAATCCTGGCTTGCCTTGTATTTTTTCAAGCGGATCGGTCAACGCTGAGACCGAGTTGACCGGCGAGCTTCGGACGACAACATGGTTTCTTCAGAAGCCGTACCAGGCCCAGAAGCTCTCGTCCATGATAGATCAGATCGCCGCCTGGAGCACGCCGGCGACTTGAGATTGGCCCTCACCTCATCGATACTGACGGCCAAATGACGCTTGCCGAGCGTGGCGTGGAGAAGTACTTTGTCCCCTTGGTATAAGCGTCTTATGAAAATGTTTCTTTGGGGTCGGCTTGCGGCCATAATTGTTGCAGTACTCGGCCTGTCGGTTACCGATGTCACACCGGCAGCAGCGCTCCCCAAAAAACAGTTCCATATCGGCTATCTCGAGGCCGGAGATTACATCGGCCACAACCAGTTCCGAACCATATTTCGCGACGAACTCGACAAATTGACCCCCCAAGGCTGGGAACTTGTTTTTGAGCCCACCGGGTTTCGTTCTGCCGGATGGGACAGGGAGTCCTGCATCACGATGGCCAGGGAACTTGCCGCGCAGTCGAATCTGGATATCATCATCACCGTCGGCCCATGGGGGGTTCGTGATCTTCTCGCGGCCGGTTGCAAAACTCCGATCTTGGCGGCCTGTCAGCTTGACCCTTCTGCCGATTCACTGCTTGATATGGCCGGACGACCGGTCGCCCGAAACCTCACAGTCACCACAGTGCCGAATCGACTCGCAGATGATCTGCAAACTATGAAACGTCTGTTCGGCGTGAAAAAGCTCGGCGTACTGTATTTCCAAGGCGCGAGCGATGGCAAGCGGTTCCTCGACACTCTGACCACCCTGGCCGCGCACGAGGGAATCGATATACACTCAGCCACAGGGTTCAATAATTTCGGGACCTTTGCCTATTTCAAGGCCTATGCCGCCTTGACAGACAAAATCGATGCTCTGTATGTCGGCCCGTTCTGGGGGCTTGAAGGGAGTTCGGCTCATGAGTTCACATCGGTCGTCGCTCGCAACCGCGTGCCGTTGTTCTGTGGTTGGGAATCGTACCCTGTTGGTCGCGGCGCATGTGCGTCATCGGCCGACATTACACCCCTCGCCGAAGCTCGCTTTCAGGCCGGCAAGACGATCAAGATTCTTCAGGGGAGTACGCCGGCTGACCTTCCGGTCGAACTGCCTGCCGCTCACCAACTGACGATCAATCGAAGCACGGCAGCGCTCTGCAATGTGAAACTGGCTGATCTATTGGCCGCCGAAGCCAATATAATTGAGCCGTCGGCCGACGCCTCTGTCCCCAGCTACACGCTCAACGAGGCGATCGCTCGTGCGCTCGAGCAGAACCCGGGATATCTGGCCAGGCATGATGCGCTTGCTGCCGCAACGACAGCGGCCAGCCGGGCTATGTCTGCGTATCTTCCCCACCTCTCGGTTTCGGCCGGCGCGACCCATGTCGATGACAACACGGTATCCAATGAGCAAGGAAGAGTGCAGTCAGACCAGTACCGCGTGGCGTTTTCGCTCGAACAGACCTTGTTTTCACTGCCGGCCATCAGAGAGATTCAACTGGCTTCCCGAAGCAAGGACAGTCTCACCGCCGATTTCGCCCGGTCACGGCTGGAGTTTATCCGTGCCGTTACCATCGCCTATCTGAATTATGCCCGGGCTGAAGAACTCCTGACCATCCGAAAGACGCAACGTGCTGCCATCGATCGAAATCTACAACTGGCGCGTGCACGCGCTGCACTTGGCGAGGAGACCGAGTCGGATGTCATGCGCTGGCAGACCGAACGCCTCCGCACGACGGCCTCCATTTTGGAGGCACAGGCGAATCTGTCGGCCGCTCGGGTACTACTCAATGTGTTTTTCAATCAGAGTGGCGAGCAGTTGTTTGCTCTGGCAGTGGATCCGTTCATGGCCGATCGTTTCCTGGCTGACTACGACTCGATAACCGCTTACCTCGACAACGATGCGTCATACGCCAAGACCGAGAAATGGCTGGTGGCCGAAGCGATCCGGACCAATCCGTCTGCTCGGCTCGAAGATATCCAACTCGCTTCGCGTCGACTCGATCTTTCCCTCACCCGTTCGCGCTGGCTGCCGACATTCGGGCTTGGAGCAACGCTGGCGCTGGCGGATTCGATGGCCGACCAGGCTCCGATCTTCACGGAAAAGAGGCCAACACTGCAACTCTCGGCCCGACTGAACTGGAACCTGCTCGATGGGTTCGACCGCTTTAAGGCGGCGAAACAGGGCACATCCCTGTATAGCCGCCAGGAATACCTCCGCGACAATCAGCGGCTCGAATTGATGGGGACCGTTCAGGTGCTGCTGGCCCGACTCCGCTCGCAGTTGCAAGTTGCACACTTGCAGGACCGGGCGGCCCGTATGGCCGACGCCGACCTGGATTCCTTGGTGAATCAGTACGATTCCGGGCATGCGTCGTTTGCCGATGCCGACCGGCAGACTACCGTGGATGCCGAATCACACGTCGATGCCATTCTGGCGCGCTTCGAACTGCAAGCAACGGCTGCAAAGCTCCTCTCCGAACTGGGCTGGGAGCTTGATGACCATCTCCCATCGCCCATTGCGCAATTGTCGCTCCGGTTGTCGCAGCAGTTTGGCCAACCGTGAGTCGGTATTTCGACGATGGGCGTAGCCCTTTGATCCATGAATAAGCGAACTGAATCACACCATGTTACACATGCTGGACCTTGACACTCCCTGTCTTCTTATCGACCGCGTCATTATGGAAGCCAATCTGGCGCGGATGCAGGCTACGGCGGATTCACATCACGTACGACTGCGACCTCACATCAAGACTCACAAAAGCCCCCGGCTGGCTCACCAGCAGTTGCAGATCGGCGCAGTCGGGATAGCGGTCGCCAAGCTGGCCGAGGCAGAATTGATGGCCGCTCACGGCCTCAACGATATTCAGATCGCGAATCAAGTGGTCGGCAGGGAGAAGATCGAGCGGTTGGCCCGGCTTGCCACATCGGCGCATGTTACGTGTGCGGTGGACTCAATCGAGAATGTCGTGGAATTGTCAGCGATATTCGCGGCGCATCAGAAGATATTGGACCTTCTCATTGAAATCGACACTGGTCTTCACCGCTGCGGATTGAGCGAGCCGAATGAGGTCATAGCACTGGCGTCGCATATCCGTTCACTCCCGGGCCTGCGGTTGCTCGGCGCCATGACTCATGCCGGGCACGCCTATGCCGCCGGCAGCCCTGCGGAGCTTCGACAAATCGGGACGGCTGAGGGACAGACAATGGTACAAATGGCTGAGAAATTATGCCAGGCGGGTTTCCCGATCGAAGTGGTGAGTGTTGGTTCAACCCCTACCGCCCCGTACGCATGCGCTATGACCGGGGTTACGGAACTGAGAGTTGGCAACTACATTTTCAACGATATGATTCAGGTGGCGCTCGGATCGGCAACAGTGGATTCCTGCGCCCTCACTCTGCTGGCGACGGTCATCAGTCGGCCGGCTGCCGACCGCGTGGTTATCGATGCCGGAAGCAAAGCACTCACTGCCGATGCCGGAGCCCATGGTAAACGGCTCGTACAGGGGTTTGGCAACCTGCTTGGCAAGCGGGCAATACTCGAGCGACTATCGGAAGAACACGGCATTATTTCCGGGGACGCGAAGCAGTTCACGTTGGGGGAGAAAGTCCGCATCATTCCCAACCACGCCTGTGCCGTCGTGAACATGTTCGACCGGGCTTATCTCGTTGAACAGGCCCACGTGGTTGAGGAGATTCCGATCCTTGCGCGTGGCGCCATGACCTAAGATTGCCGCGCCGATCAACGGATCACATCCAGATAGTATTTGATCGCGCAGACCACCAGAATTGCCACTGTCAGTCCCACCCGCAGTCTGCCGTAGAGAGGCGGTTCGCTATGTGGCGGTTCCGACAGTCCGCGATACATTCGCACCAATCGCCGCCCGTACACAACTGCCACCGCTATGATCAACCCGACCACGAGCCACGTGAAGAGCGTGACGCCAAAGTCGAACCTGATGGTGTAGAAGCCGATCAACAACAGGATATAGAAGAAGGCGTACTTGCCGGTCGCTGTGGAAGGGAAGGCGGTGAGCCGTGCCGGTGCGATCAGCGCCGCCACCAGGATCAAGAGATCCCTACCGACAATGACCACCGCCAGCCAGATGGGTAGGTCGCGATACAGTACCAGAAATACAACCATGACAGCGGCGAAGAGCTTGTCAGCCACCGGGTCGAGTATCAAACCCAGTGCGCTGGTTTGATTGAGCCTACGTGCGAGATACCCGTCCAGCCCGTCGGTCAACCCAGCCACCAGCATGACAACCACTGCCATGATGGTCGCACGCGTTCCGTCCTGGGCAAGATAGAACCCGACCACCGGGGTCAACGCCACCCGAAACAGACTGAGCAGGTTCGGGAGCAGCAATAGATCGCGGATCTGAACGGCCTCACCGAATCTCATAGGCCTTTGCCTCGCATATAACCGAAATGTACGACCGCTGGCCGATCAACCGCAACGTTGAGAAACGGCCGTCCGTAAGTTCTTCAGTTTGCCGATAGGGAACCTCTTCTATGCGACGCACGTCGTAGTGGAGCCGGATGCGGGGTGCAAATGTACGATTATCCGGCTCAACTCGCAGCCACATCTGCCGACATAATACGTACAGTATAGTAGCGAATTGGGTGCGGCCGTATGCTCCCTGGGGAGGCCCTCACCATCGCCCCGCTACCATCACTGCTCTTCGAAGCAGGCTGTATGAGCTGAATGCTATGGATAGCGTTTGCCAGATTTCCAACCGTGTCGTCGGTGCATCCGACCTTATGCTGCATCTTCAGCCAGGTCGACCACCGGCGGACTATCTCCGGCCCCCAGAATCGGGGCAACTCATTGCCGGGAAAGAGGTTTTTTTGTTGACACCACAGGCCCATTTGCGCCTGTTTGCGTGCGGTGAACTGCACCAGGTGCGGTTTCACATGGATGTAAAAGGAAAGGGTAACCAGGAGGTGACCGCATGACCCACGCTCTGTCAGACTGTCTGACGAGATCTGTCAAATCCTAACGCTAACAGATAGATAGAGGAAGAGGAGTATGAAATTACTTCGCATCATTCTCGCCTTGTCTGTCGCCTGTGTCCTGCCCGGACTCGTCTTAGGGGCGACAGTAGGCAAGATCACTGGTGTTGTGACCGACGCCCAGACCAAGGAACCGTTGGTCGGCGTGTCGGTGCAAGTCGTCGGTACGAACATGGGGGCAGTGTCTGACGCCGAAGGCGGCTACACGATACTCAACGTACCGGTCGGCACATATACGCTCAAAATGTCCCTGGTAGGATATGCGGAAGTGCAGATATCCAACGTGGAAGTCTCCGCCGATCTGGCCTCCTACCAGAACCAGGAGCTCAGTTCGCGCGTCACGGATATCGGCAAGACGATCCAGGTGACCGCCGAACGCCCCCTGGTGGTGAAGGACAAGACCACGACCATAAACATCGTCAAGCGCGACGAGTTGCTGGCCATGCCGGTCCGTGGATTCGAACAGGTTGTCGGGATCCAAAACAGTGTTGTACGGATCAAGTCCAACCTTGACGTGCGCCAGCGCGGTCAGCGCGAGTCCGTTGGAGGCGTCGGTCAGGAACTGAACCTGCGCGGCGGCCGCCCATCCGAAGTGGCGTACTACGTGGACGGATTCTCACAGCAGGACCCGCTGTCAGGTATTTCCACCTCCAACATCAGCAATAACGCCATCAAAGAGGTGTCGGTAACCGCAGGCGCCTTCTCGGCCGAGTATGGCTACGTGGCGTCGGGTATTGTCAATGTGGTGACCAATTCCGGCACGGAGAAGTACAAAGGCAACGCGGAGATCGTGACCGATAACATGTGGGGCAAAACACACAGTTACGACCAGAACTCCTACTCCGCTGATTTTGGCGGTCCCATACCGGGTACCACGAAAGGCTTCTTCTTCTTTTCCGGTGAACGGCGCTGGCTGGGTGACCGCGAACCCTCCTCCATCACCAAAGATGTCATAGAGAATTACAGCTTGGCTTCCCGTTTTGGTGACAGCCCGCAGCGTCTGCCGAGCAACACGCTCGACGGCTGGTCGTATCAGGGAAAGCTCGATTACAATTTCAAACCTACCCTCAAAGCCGGGCTGAGCTTCAACGGCTCCCTGGACAAATGGCAGGAGTATCGTCATAGCCGGCTCTTCACGCCCGAGCACATGCCGCGGTACAAAGACAAGAACGTCGGTATCAACGCTAAAGTGACGCATACTCTCAATGCCAACACGTACTACAACCTGAGTGCATCGTACTACCTGACCGAACGGATTCGCGGAGATGGAGTTCTGTTTGACAACCTCGCCGCTTATAAACGGACAGGTGTCCTGGATAGAAGCTTCCCAAATCCGGAAGAAGATGAACAGAATCTGTTCTATGAGGACTCAGCTGCTATCAGAGCGAGTTTCTACGACAGTCGCATCCTGCCCGGTTCCCCGGAAGACACGATCGTAGGCTACCAGTCGGCTTACTGGGCGAATTTCCTGCACAGGAAGTCATCCTATATCGGATTCAAGGGGGATCTTACCGACCGGGTCAGCGAGCATCACACTTTGAAGGCGGGGTTCGATTTCCAGCGCCACACATTGAGATATTTCGAGAATCTGGACGCCACTCTGGGGTACACGAAAAACCTGGTGAACCGGTATGGCTTTGACCAGAACGGCGAAGAATCCGACGCCGAAGGGTACGCCAATGACACCAAGCACCCGTACAACCTCGGCTTGTACACTGAAGATCGCTTCGAGTGGCAGAGTCTGGTGGTGAGCGCAGGTGTGCGGTTCGACTACTTCGATTACAAGGCGCTGCGTATCAAGGACGTGCTGAATCCTTTGGATCCTGGTAACGTCACAGGTGTCGACACGCTTGACCCGGGCGACCTCGAGCCGAGCAAGAAATTCACCCGTGTGTCGCCGCGGTTGGGCGTGGCGTTTCCAGTGAGCGACGCGACGCAACTGCACATTAACTACGGCAAGTTCTATCAGCGTCCGGATCTGCTCAGACTGTATCTGGGCTACGACTTCTTTGAAGCACGCGTTTCGGCGGGTTCGTATTATCCATTCGCCAGTCCGAACCTGGCTCCGGAGAAGACGACGCAATACGAATTCGGCATCACGCATCAGCTCGGAGAGTTTACCGCTCTGGACGTCACGGCCTATTACAAAGATGTCAGCGACCTAACCCAGATCTTCCATCAGTCGCCCTCATCACCGCGTGTCTACGATTTCTTTGCCAACACCGATTATGGAACGATCAAGGGGGTGGATTTCGAGTTCAGGATGCGCCGCACGCGCAATATCACCTTGAACCTGAAATACACGCTGGGCTATTCTACCGGCACCGGCTCGTATGCACAGAGCCAGTACATCGTTGCCTGGCAGAACCCGCAGTTCCCGCCCAAGACAACGGCCCCGCTCGACTATGACCAGCGTCATTCGATTATCGGCGTATTCGACATTCGGTCGCACAAAGGTGAGGGACCAAGACTCGGTAATACCTTCATCCTTGAGAACACCGGTCTGGATATACTGGTGCGAGCGGCCAGCGGGACGCCATACACGCCGATCAAGGTCGACAACGCCATTACGTTGGCGGCGTTCACTCCGCAGCCGATCGGCTCGATCAACTCGGCCCGGTTGCCGTGGACGTTCCGGATCGACCTCAAACTGGAACGAGTGATCTCCGTCCGCGGCTACTCGTTGACACCCTACCTCCAGGTGCTCAACCTGCTGGATAGAGACAACGTATATGGTGTGTACGAAACCACCGGCAAGCCCAACGAGACCGGTTGGCTGGGTACGGCTGAGGGGACGACCTTTGTCCAGAATAACGGTGACTATGAATACAGATTGAAGCAGGACAACCCCAGCAACTATGGGATTCCGCGGATGATCCTGGTCGGTCTCAGGGCGTCCTTCTAAGGAACGAGGTGAAATGAACATGAAAGTAAAACTTCTTGCGATATCGTTGATTCTCCTGATGGCACTTTCGGTGCTGGCGGCGCCGCCGGTGTCAAGGAATTCGACGAAAGGTACCCCGCCTGCGGTCAAGTCGATCGACAACGAACCGTACATCGATGCCAACAACATCCTGATGTTCGTGACCAACACCGGTTCGTTTGGGCGTGACCTCGCCGGCGTGTTTGGGTACGACTATGGGACGTTTTTCCCATACAACGGCGTCCAGTACATTCTGGACGGCTCACAGGTAAGGTCGCCGCTGTATGCCTCCGGGCTCTGGGTCGGCGGTCGTGACTCCGCTTCCGGCGAGACTCGCGTGAAAGTGGCGGAGTACAACTCCGAATATCGGCAAGGCCCGTACCGGCAGACGGTCGATGATAGTATTAATTACTATCCGGACGCACCGGAGTTTAAGGTCTATAAGATCTATAGCGATTCGCTGGCGTCGAATCCCAACGCCGACTATAACAACTGGGAAATAGTGGCTAGACAGGGCGCGCCGTTTCAGGTTGTCGGTAACGACTCAGTGCCGGTCCTCATTGGTGACCAGATGTGCTGGGCTGTCTACAACGACGCCGACACAGCTAACAAAAACGATGCCGGCAGCACCAACTCATTAGGCCTGGAGATCCGTCAGACTACTTTTGCGTTTCGCCGCGAGGGTCCGTTGAATAACATCGTTTTCGTGAAGTTCCAGGTGTTCAACAAAGGTCGGCGGACCATTCAGGACTGCTACTTCTCCCTCTGGGCCGATCCCGATCTCGGCGGATCGAGTGATGACCTTGTCGGTTGCGACACTACGTTAAGCGTCGGCTTCACATATAACGCCAACAACGCCGACAACCAGTACGGTTCTCGCCCCCCCTGTACTGCCTACGACTTCCTCCAAGGACCACTATACTATACAGGTGATCCGAACGATGTAGGCAAAGCATGGGGAACAACCTGGCCCGGATACCAGAATCTGGGGATGGTGTCGTTTAACAAGTACATAAACGGGACTGACCCGGTAAACTTCGTCGAGACGTACAATTACATGCAGGGGTTGAATGCCGATGGCACGCCGCTGGCGAACGGCACGAAGTACAACTTCCCAGGCGACCCAGTCACGGGAACAGGCGATCTGGATTTCGATCCGGCTGACCGCCGCATGATGCAGTCGACAGGACCAATCACGTTTCGCCCCGGTGACAGTACCGAAATCCTCGCCGCTATCATCATCGGCCAGGGTGGTGACCGCAAGTCGTCCATTTCCGTGGCGAAGTTCTTCGACGTGACGGCTCAATCGGCCTACGACCTGGACTTCGATATCCCAAAGGCCCCGGTGGCACCCAGAGTGACCATCAAGAACCTCGATGGCACCGTTTCACTTCGATGGACTGATACGTCCGAAGTTGACCCCGGTGACTATCCGTTCCAAGGATACACGGTTTACCAGGGCGAATCGCCGGCTGGACCATGGACGCAGATTGGCAACTTTGACCTGGTGGACGGCGAGTCCAATATTCTTGACAATGTTCTCGACCCTAACACCGGAATTCTTGAATTTCGGGCCGTGAAAGTCGCGACTGATAACGGCATCCAACGCTATTTTGGTGCTCAGGAGGACTACATCAACGGCGGTGAGCTGTTGAACACTACGCAATACTTCTACAAAGTGGAGGCATATTCGTACAATCCTGCGGAGTCACCGAAGACTCTCACGTCTGCGACGATTCTGACTGCGATTCCACAGCCGCCGATCGCTGAAGTTGATTACAGGACCGAATATGGACAGACTCTGGCCGTCATCCATGCGACCGGGCCATCAGATGGTATCATCAGTCCCATTGTGATCGATCCATCGATACTGACCGGCAATGACTACCAAGTCTCATTTGGGACTTATCCCGAGACGACCGCTACCTACACACCATTTGCGGTTGACACTATCGAGTTCTTTTACACATTCGTTACGACTCCCAACATCTGTTTCATCACCTACGATTTCGACACCATCTACTGTGTAGACACTACTCTGGACTCCGTGTACGCTGACACGATTCTTGAGAGCTATGACACTGCAATTGTCGATATCTCATACTGGCGGTTGCGCAACACGACGACCGGTCAATTGATTCTCGACCGCCAGCTAAATCAGACAGGTGACGAGGACTACAGCATATTCGATGGCATGATCGTCAAGGTGTCGGGCCCAGAACCGGGACTTAAGCCCGGTTTCGCGGGAGATGCGAATCAAGGCTGGAGCATCCCGAGCGGTACCAGGCGATTCACCTGGGCCGGTGGTGCCGACGGGCTCCACTTTGAAGCGTTCCAGGGCTCCATCGGTTGGGCGAGTCCCAACACCGTGTTTGGCGGAGGCGACCCTGCGGTTCCGGCGCCGTTCATCAAGAACGTCGTGCTGAGACTTGCGACCACTGACGCCTCTGGCGTATTCGACCCTAATGACCCCAATGTCTCGTATGCGTATCGATATGGCCGAGGCTTTGCGGGTCCGCCGGCCAGACCGGAGTTCGCCCCGTACATCGTGAATGCGGCCGGCGGCTACTCATACCAGGACTTCACCAAGAGCATTCCGCTCTCGGCCTGGGATGTAGAAGCCAACCCGCCGCGTCGACTGGCATTGGGATACCTGGAAAACAACGTTTCCGGTGGCAGTGTGGACGGCAAATACTGGCCTCCTTTCTACGCGGCGGCTGACAATGTATCTGGCGATGGGCCGCGAGAGTGGCTGTTCATTTTCAATACGGACTACAGCGAGACACCTGACCCTGCGAACCAGGTGGAGGCCATAAATAATCCGCTGCCCATCATGTACTTCTCGACATGGGCAAGGCGGGCTGAAGTGGGCTGGGCGACCGGTGACGAGTTTGCGCTGTACGCCAATCATGTCAACAGTCCGCTGGACACTTTCAACTTCACGGCACTGGCGCCCGTGACCCAGTCAGGCGAGGACCGCCTTGCCAAGATCAACACCGTACCGAACCCGTTCTATTTGTTCGGGCCGTATGATCCAGCGGTCACCAACCGTCAGATCAAGTTCCAGCATCTGCCGGACCTCTGCACAATCTATATCTACACACTGGCCGGCGACCTGGTGCGCACCATACAGAAGACCGATGCCACTACGTCCATCGAGTCGTGGGATGTCCTGACCGAAAACGGTCTGCCGGTGGCCTCGGGCATCTACATCTACGTTGTGGATGCACCGGGCATGGGTCAGAAGATTGGCAAGATGGCCGTGTTCACTGAAGCCGAAGTAATTCAGAAATACTAAGGCAAGGAAGGATAACGTGATGAAACACAGATTAGTCATAGTAGCGCTGATTCTCCTTGTGCTCTGCTTGCCTTCAGTGTACGCGGGGAACTCAAAGAGAATCGGCACTGCCGGTGCGCAGGAGCTGCTCATACCGATCGGCTCACGCGGCACGGCGATGGGCGGCACCACGGTTGCCGATGCCTCCGGCGTGGAAGCCATGTACTGGAATCCCGCCGGGTTGGCGTCCCTCGAAGGGACGGAAGCGATGTTCAGCCACCAGCCGTATATTGCTGACATCGATATCAACTTCGGCGGTGTCGCGACTAATATAGAATCGTTCGGTGCGATCGGCCTTGGCGCCAAGGTGGTCTCGATCGGCGACATGGAAGAAACCACCCAGCAATTCCCCGACGGAACCGGCCGAGTGTTCAATCCGACCCTGACAGTGCTGGGTTTGACCTACGCACGTCAGCTAACCGCCAACGTCTCATTCGGCGCCACCGGGATGCTCATCAATGAGACCATCTTCGAGGCGACTTCGAATGCCACGGCTTTCGATGTGGGATTCATTTACGATCCGCGCTGGAGAGGCGTGAAGATGGGGATAGCCGTCAAGAACTACGGCCCGCAGGCCAAGTTCTCCGGCAAGGGGTTTGAACGGTTTCTGACCGATCAACGCCCCACTTCACCGAACGCGGCGTCGTATGACCTGCCCAGTTCGATCAACATTGGAATTTCCTACAATGCGTTCAACCAGGGTATGAACTCGGTGACGCTCGCGGGAAATTTCCGCTCGAACAACTTCCAGGAAGACATGTGGCAGGGGGGCGCTGAGTACGCCTACAACCAGCGCTATTTCCTCAGAGCCGGCTACAACTACTCCAAGCAGGACCAGTACCTCTATGGAGCTTCGGTTGGAGCCGGATTGTCGTACCCGATCGGCAGCACCAAGCTGACATTCGAGTATGCCTGGACTCAGACCGAGACCTTCGATGACAACCAGTACTTCACCTTGCGGGCCAACTTCTGATTCTGGCTCTTAATTAGTTTGGTCAACAGATCGGGCGTCCATTCGGGCGCCCGATTTCGTTTCTGTCACTTCGTAAAACGTTCGTTCGATTCAACGCGCCATGTATTGCGAATCATCAAAATATAAACGTCGGCAGCCAGGGAATAACTGCCGACGTTGAATTTTAGCGGTACGGGGAGTCGAACCCCGGTTTGATGGCTGAGAACCACCTGTCCTAAACCACTAGACGATACCGCCAATTCGTGCGCAATGCTAAAAAAGCAACACGCGGGATAATAGACTTCAACAAATACTCTGTCAAGAAATGTAACCACGTTGCGCCACAACACGTTACGGCGCTCGACTCCGTTAATATCATGGCCTGAAACAGCTTACTGCAACTCACTTTTCATCAGTATTTTTCAAGAATTTTCAGGTCACTTTTACACAGGCCACAAACGCCACTCTGCCACAATGGCAGGTACCATGACGCACCGATTGTGGCTCTGACCAAGTTTGTCCACATTCATACCCAAGCCCCCTTTGAACGGCAATAGGTTCGAATCAGACAATGCAGGTCAGCTTGGCCCAAGCCGGCGCAGAATCTCGCCTCCGAACTGCGCCTCCACCGGCTGTGCCTCGCCTCAATGAACCGGTTGAGAATATCTGCCCCGCATAAGATCGCCGTTTTTTTTTCTATCCCGTCCTCTAAATCTCTTGACATCAACAGCCGATATGATATCTTGGTGATATCATAACGATAGCTAAGGAGGTTATGTGATTAAAGAACGCGAACGTCAGGTTGTTTCCGGCTGGGGCCCACTCATCCTGGCAATCCTGATTCTGTTTCTCGCCGTGTTCAACATTGTCACGGCGGAGTCGGACCTGAACAAGATCTTCGGTGTCGTGGTCATCTTTCTCACTGCGTTTTGTCTCGCCGGTCTGTTCATGGTGAACCCGAACCAGGGGCAGGTGATGCAGTTGTTCGGTAAATATGTCGGGACAGCCAAACAGGAAGGACTGCGCTGGGCCAACCCGCTTTATGCGAAGAAGAAAATCTCGCTGCGGGTGCGGAATTTCGAAACGAACCGCCTGAAAGTGAACGATATCAACGGCAGCCCGATCGAGATCGCCGCCATTGTCGTCTGGAAGGTGATTGACACGGCCATGGCCAGTTTCCAGGTGGACAACTACGAGAATTTCGTCAAGATTCAAAGTGAAGCGGCCGTGCGAAATCTGGCCACACAGCACCCGTACGACACGAACAAAGAGCATGAAGTCTCGCTGCGCGGGCACACCGCCACTATATCCGACCAACTGAAAGCGGAGATTCATGACCGCCTGGCCGAAGCTGGAGTGCAGGTGATCGAAGCGCGCATCAGCCATCTGGCGTACGCTCCGGAGATCGCCGAAGTTATGCTTCGCCGCCAACAGGCAGGTGCAGTCGTTGCGGCCCGGCAGCTCATTGTCGAGGGTGCGGTTGGCATGGTGGAGATGGCGCTCGAGCAGTTGTCGCAGAAACATATCATCGTGCTCGATGAAGAGCGGAAGGCGGCGATGGTGTCCAATCTGCTGGTTGTGCTGTGCGGCGAGAGCGCCACGCAGCCGGTCATCAACACCGGAACGCTGTACCAATAAGCCGTGGCGGAACGGAAGCCATTTCTTGTCAGGATCGACCAGGAGACGCTGCACTTGTTGCAGCGTTGGGCCGATGATGAATTCCGCAGCTTGAACGGACAGATCGAGTTCCTGCTGCGGAAGGCGTTACAGGATGCCGACCGCCTTCGCCCGCCGAAACGCCCGCGCTGCTCGGCGGAGGAGTGAGTGGATTGTCCCGGCGTCGTAGGTCGGGTTCCGAGATCGCTTCGATCGAGAAACCCGACATCCCACTGCGTGCTGGCCTCAGCAGCCGTCATTGCGAGGAGGACCCGCCATCGGCGGACCGGACGAAGCAATCTCCCCCATCGTTTGTGCCGCACCTAACAGGTGCGATCTTTGTCCGACAAGGACAAATTACCATTGACACCCGTCGAGTCGGTTGTATATTATGCCAAAGGACGGAAACCTATCGTCGTTAGGTAAATCATAGTTCAACTCCGGGGGGTTTCATGAAGCTTGTTATAGCGTTTCTGTTGGCGATGGCGCTGATGTCGGTGTCATTTGGTGCGACTATCCACGTCCCCGCCGACCAGCCCACGATTCAGGCGGGGATTAACGTGGCTGTGGATGGAGATACGGTGCTGGTGGCGGACGGACACTACTATGAGTTACTCCGCATCGAGGACAAGAACATTTGCCTTGCGAGCCAGATGATCGTCGATCAGGACACCAGTCACATCGCTGCGACAATCATTGATGGGGATACTGCTGTCGTCGGTGTATCTGACTCGAATAGTGTGATCCGGTGTTATTCGGGCATGACATTATTTGGGCTGACGGTCACAGGAGGACTCGGCACAAGCAATTCTATCCGTTATGGTGGGGGAATATGGGCGATGAGTATGTCGCTCCTCATAAAGCACTGCAGATTGTTTGGAAATCACGCCGATGTCGGCAGCGCAGCCTACTTCGCTCAGGCACATGGTACGTTCGACCACTGCAACATTTCAGGAAATGCAGGCATGGGCACAGGCATAAGAAGAAGCGCGGTATATGCAGGGTTTGGAGGCGCCAGTCTTGACAGTTGTCAGATTCTCGACAATGGCGGCGATGGAGTCGGGGGAGTGGAGGCGGATTTCACTTTCGACAATGTCCGTATCGAAGGAAACGCGGGATACGGTGTTTACATCAACGGAGGCCATCTCTGGCATATGTGGGACTGCGTGATCAGTAATAACGGTGGCGGTCTTCATTGGGCTGGAACCGGGGGCGGCAAAGTCAGGAGGACTCCCGATGTTCTTAAGGATGCAGTTGAAGTAATTGTGAATTCTGTGATTACAAACAATGGAGGACGAGGCATTTACTTCGGGGACATGGCCGGTGGGTCAGTACGCTCATCTATCGTTTCTGGGAACGGAGAGGGAGGAATTGTAGTCCATCCCGATGGCGCCGCCCTGTTGTTTGATTGTATACTTGTCAATAATTCGGCCCAATATGGTGGGGCTGTCCATCTGGGTGGCGATGAATGGAGCGGATACTTTGAAGCCGATCGTTGTCTCTTTGACAATAACTCCGCCCAATATGGCGGGGCAATTGCGTGGTCAGGTAATGGCCATCTCGTGCTTCGAAGCTGCACCTTCATCCACAATGACGCGTTAGGTGGCTCGGTCCTGTACCGAAAAGGAGTTGCTCCAACCGAGTGGACAAGGCAGCAATTCCAGCGCTGCATTATTGCACAGAATCAGACAAGCCCTCCGTTCGATTGCGGGTTTTATGGCGACAGCGGAGTTGTAATTTCCTGCACTGATATTTTTGGGAATCCTGCAGGCAATTGGGTGGATTGTATTGCTGACCAGGCCGAACTAAACGGGAATTTCTCTGCTGATCCTCAGTTTTGCGAAGCGGCTGCCGGCAATTTTGGCATTCGCTCGACTTCTCCCTGTGCTCCGGCAAACAACACCTGCAGTACCTTGATCGGGGCAGCGCCAGTCCTCTGCGAGCCGGGGATCATACATGCGCCCGAGCGATTTCCGACGATTCAAGCCGCCATCGACGCTGCTTATGATGGCGATACGGTCCTTGTCGCCGATGGCGTCTATTACGAGCGCATCAGCTTCAAAGGCAAGAAAATCGTGGTGGCCAGCAACCTTATCATGGATGGCGACACAAATCATATTGCGAATACGATCATCGATGCAGATACAACTGTGCTTGGAGCGAGCGATACGGGGAGTGTGGTGCGGTTCGTGAACGGCGAAGATACAAACGCCGTCTTGTACGGACTCACCGTAAGAAACGGCGTGGGAGGCGGTATCTTAGCCAGCTCAGGTGTTCGGATAGCTCGTTGTATCATTAACTCGAACAGCGGTGGAGGCGTACGTGTAACTGGCGGCAGTTATGTCAGTCGCGTCCATTTGGATTCGTGTGCCATATCAAACAACATCGGTGGAGGGGTCAATGGGGGGTATCTTGAGGTGCGCGACTGCTCAATTACAGCGAATCAAGGCGGCGGGGTAAGCACATCAGTTCCCACCAGCGTCCATGGTTGTATTATCAGCAATAATGTCGGAAGTGGGATTAGTCTTGCGTCTGATGAGTGTGTTATCAGCAATTGTCAGATTGAGAGGAACACGGGAGCCGGCATCTTCAGCTTTCATTACGGCTACGGCCAAAACGAGTTTAGCTCCTGCTTGATTAGGGAGAACGCGGAAGACGGAATCCACGGTGGGCCATCCTTCTATGTCCATGGCGGCAAGATCGAATTCAATGGAGGATATGGTCTGTGGGTAGTTGGCGATGGGGCAGCCTTGATCGACTGTGATATCACCCACAACGGCGCTGGCGGCATCTTTGTGGGCGGTTTTCCAGGTATCGGTCTGTTAGTAGACGGCTGCAACATACTGTTCAATACTGGTGTGGACGGCGGAGGAGTGCACTTTGGCCTTCCATCGTCGCTCATGATGCGCAATTCATTAGTGATGGGGAATACAGCAGTGAGGGGTGGAGCCGTCTGGGCAAATGGCATTGGTTTTACCGAGGTTGAGAACTGCGCTTTCATAGCCAATTCTGCGGACACTGGGTCGTTCGTTGCTGTTCAATATAGTTCTGGAGATACAGCTTCCTTTGATAGATGCGCCATCATAGGGAATCAGGGGGGCAGTACCATACATGTTGGATCAGGATATGATACGGCACTGGCGTTTGGTTGCAGTGACATATATGGCAACGATGGCGGAGATTGGGTAGGCTTCATCGCTGAACAGGCAAATCTGAACGGGAACTTTTCGGCCGACCCTCTCTTCTGTGACACTTCCTATACCAACCTTGCAGTACATTCGGCCTCTCCTTGTCTTCCGGCTAACAACTCATGCAGTCAGCTTATTGGCGGGGTCACTCTCGGCACATGTCAGGGCCCACAGGTTCAGAGTGTGATAATTCCGCCCAATTCGCAGAATGTCGTGTCCGACACGCCCACCATTCATTGGGACTACTCGGATGACATGAACAGAACGCAATCACAGTTCGAAATTGCTGTTGGCTCAGATACGAACTGGACATATGCTGAGCTCTGGAACCCAGCCCCCTTTACGAGCTCGGACACGTTTGTGGTGTACAACGGTTCGCCACTTCTCGATGGCATGACCTATTATCTCCGTTTGCGGGTGTTTAATGGGGCTGTCTGGTCCCCTTGGTACAACTCCTCTTTCCGCATGAACTCCCTCCCCAGCGTGCCGGTTCAACAATCGCCAATCAATAATCAAGTCGCGGGTTCTTTGCCCACCTTGTGGGTGCTCAACAGCACCGATGCCGAGGGGGATGCGCTGACGTACGACTTCGCCGGGTTCCATGACACCGATTGTGTCAGCGGCGGGCCGCCAATCGAACTAAACAACGTGCCGAGCGGAATCGATTCAACCGGCGGCCAGATCACCACTCCGCTTGCCGAGAACTGCCGCTATTGGTGGCGCGTGCGGGCGTTCGATGGGTACGAGTATTCCGAGTGGTCGCCGTATGCCAACTTCTTTGTCGACGGCAATCCTGCGCCGCCGGGTGCGTTCACGCTGACCTCGCCGCCGGATACGAGCGGACTTCCGGTGTTCACCATGCTCCCCACCATGCTCTGGCAACCGTCGTACGACCCGGACCCGTTTGACACCGTGTGGTACAAGTTGGAGTTGTCGGACCGTCCCAATTTCTCGTTTGCGTATGTGCGGGATTCGATTCTGACCAACCAGTTTGCGTTGACCGATTCGCTCTACTTCGCCACGCATTACTACTGGAGAGTAACTGCGCGCGACAGGACCGGGCTGAGTGTGATGTCGCCAACCGCTGACTTCTGGACCTGGGCGCTGGGGGATATAGACCATTCGCATGCGTGCGATATCGGGGATTTGTCGCGGTTGGTGGACTTTCTGTTTTTCGTCGCGCCGATCAGCCCGCTGTTCGTGGCGGATGTCAACGGGAGTTGTGCGGTTGATATTTCGGACCTGTCGTACTTGATAGATTATTTGTTCTTCAACGGCCCCGCTCCGAGGGTGGGGTGCTGAGGAGAGCATCTGATGTCGGGTTTCTCGCCCGAAGCGGGCTCGGAACCCGAACTACGGCCACTGCTCGGTCCTCGTCTTCGCTCGAACCGACGTCGGGATAGCCCCTTTGTTGTCGTCGCGTCGAGCGCAGACGGGACGCGGGCCTTCGGCCTACCGGTGTGCCGCCGGTTCTCGTCTTCGCTCGAACCGACGTCGGGATAGCCCCTTTGTTGTCGTCGCGTCGAGGAGCCGTAGGGCAGAACCGCTTCTGGTTCTGCCGATAGCGTCGTGGTGAGGTGATTCCACCGCAGGCGGAAGCGATGTGACAATCCTTTCCGTCGCGTCGAGCGCAGACGAGACGCGGGCTATCGGCTTACCGG
>JBFMDV010000031.1:60945-77443 GCA_040753875.1 Candidatus Zixiibacteriota bacterium
CCGCCGGTTCTCGTCTTCGCTCGAACCGGCGATGGGGCAGAGGCTGGATTCCGGCTCTCGACGGCCGGAATGACAACGTATGGTGTCAGGCCACAGCGCGCCCATCGCGAGCGGTGGGGTACCCCGCTCGAGTGTGTCACCCCAGCGAAAGCTGGGGTCCAGTCCAGTGCCTATGTTCTGGATTCCGGCACTCGGCGGCCGGAATGACAACGTGTGGTGTCAGGCCACAGGAGCCGCAGGGCAGAACCGCTTCTGGTTCTGCCGATAGCGCCATGGTGAGGTGATTCCACCGAAGGCCGAGACGATGTGACAATCCTTTCCGTCGCGTCGAGCGCAGTCCAGACGCGGGCTGTCGGCCTACCGGTTTGCTGCTTGGTTCTCGTCTTCGCTCGAACTGACGTCGAGACAGCCCCTTTGTTGTCGTCGCGTCGAGCGCAGACGAGACGCAAATCTTTGGTCCGCCGGTTCTCGTCTTCGCTCGAACCGGCGATGGGGCAGAGGCTGGATTCCGGCTCTCGACGGCCGGAATGACAACGTATGGTGTCAGGCCACAGCGCGCCCATCGCGAGCGGTGGGGTACCCCGCCCCTTGGGGTGGGTTTAAGTGTTCGCACTTCTGAGATGAACAAAACGCGCCCCTTTGCGGCATGGCCGGGGCGCGTTGTTATGCGCGGCAGGGACTGGAATAATCAGATATCGATATCAACCTGCATCGTAAATGTCGAAGCCAGGTCGCTGTTATTGAATAGATCGTAGGCGCCGATCACAGCGACATTCGGTGCGAATTTCCATGAGGCGCCCACGTTAAATGTACCATAGGCACTGTTTGTCCCCATGTACTCGCAGCAGACCCAGAGCTTGTCGGATAGTTCAGTCATGGTCCGCTCCCACGCGGCCAGCAAGCCGGAGTTGTCCTTCTCGCCGTTTTGGTCAAGCAGGAGCTTGTCATTGCCGGAGAAATAGCCGACCGAGAACCGTCCCAGGGAGGTCCCGTTCGCAGTGAAGCTCTTGGCAACCTTGGCATAGAAAACGTTGTAGTCGGTCATGTCCGACTTGGTGCCGACATCGTACACGCCGACCGCGAGCGCGGGGGAGATGTTGCCGAAAGCGTTTTCAGGAATGCCGACTTTAGCGTTGCCATAGAGCGGGTAAGCATCGAGCAGACCAAGCCCGGACTTGTGGTCGAACCCGATCTCCATGTTGAATTTCGTGAACGGCAGTATGCCCATGGTCAAGCCGATGTTGGTTACGGCCGGAAGAGTGTTGCCGAAAGCGTCGTGCTCTGCAGGCAGATACATATCGCACGTGACATGGACGAGCTTATACGGTTGAACATCGGTCGAGGGGGCCCATATATGGGTCGAAGCAGTTGCGAATGCAGAGCTGTATCCCACAAGAGTCAAGAGAATTAGTGACAGAATTGTTGTGAGTTTCGTCTTCATGGTCACACTCCTTCGTAGGCAGTTTCGCCGTGCAGTGAGGCATCGAGGCCGCGCTCTTCTTCGCCTTCAGTAGTGCGGACGCGGGTGATTTTGTTGATGATGAACAGCATGATATAAGTGAATCCGAAGGCATAGATGGACGACCCGATGACCGTCAACAACTGGATCATGAAGAAGCTTCCATTGCCATTGAAGAGGCCGTCGGCTCCGGCCGGATTCACCGCCTTGCTGGCCATGAGGCCGAGCAGAATGACCCCAAGCGCTCCGCCGACTCCGTGCACGCCCCAGACATCGAGGGCATCGTCCCATTTCAAGCGATTCTTGAGGTTGACGGCGAAGTAGCAGACCACACCGGCGAGAATGCCAATGATGGCAGCGCTCGTTGGCGTCACATATCCTGCGCATGGTGTAATGGTGGCCAAACCGGCGACCGCGCCTGTCAGAAGACCGAGGAATTTGGGTTTCTTTTCGAAGATCCACGCCAGCAGCATCCAGACCGGGCCGGCAAACGAAGCGGCGATATCGGTATTGAGAAACGCCACACCCGTGACGGCGTCCACAGCCAACTCGCTGCCGGCGTTGAAACCGTACCAGCCGAACCAAAGCAGGCCGGTGCCGAGGGCAACCAGCGGGATACTGTGAGGGACACTATCGCCCACGCGCCGTCGTCCCACATACAACACAGAGGCCAGCGCCGCCATCCCGGCGATATTGTGCACGACAATGCCGCCGGCAAAATCCAGCACGCCGAGCTTGGCTAGGAGTCCTCCGCCCCAAACCATGTGGACGAACGGGAAATAGACGAGTGTGAGCCAGCCAACCAGGAACATCAAATATGCGCCGAACCGGACACGATTCGAGAATGCGCCGGTGATCAACGCAGGTGTTATGATGGCAAACATCATTTGGTACGCCATAAAGACAAATTCGGGGATATTGCCGGATCCGAACGGGGACGGCGTGTTGAGGGTTACGCCGATCATAAAGGCTTTGTCGAGATTGCCTATTATAACACCATCGCCGCCGCTGAAGCACAACGAGTATCCGTAGGCCCACCAGATGATTGTGGTGACCCCCATCGAGACGAAGCTCTGGATCATGATCGTCAGCACGTTCTTGCGGCCGACCAGGCCGCCATAAAAGAACGCCAGCCCGGGCGTCATCAGCATGACCAGGCTGGTTGCTACGAGCATGAAGCCGGTATTGCCGGTATCAAACATCTTCAACCTCCGGTTTGAGATTGCCTGTAAAATCACCAGTTAGTTTGTGAAAAATGTAACAAAGTGCTTAAGGTGTGACAATCGGGGAAACCCCTACGTTGGGGCGCCAAATGCCTTAGCTGAAATGCTCGGGCGGATAGTGTCAGAGGGATGAAGACTGGGAACTGGACGGTTTGGACGCGGTGTCAACTACTCCAAAGGGGTGAGGCCTTCACGGATCGCGTATTTGGTCAGTTCGGCAACACTGTGGATGTCGAGCTTATCCATGATCTGCTTACGGTGAGACTCGATTGTCTTGATGCTCACGTCAAGCTGTGCGGCGATTTCCTTGGTGCTTCGACCCTCGGCGAGCAACTGCAGCACCTCGCGCTCGCGCGGACTTAAGACAGTATATGCGGAGGCGGGGCGTTCCCGGCTCAGCTCGATGTAGTCCTCGATGACCACATCGGCTATAGTGCGCGAGAGATATCGTTGATTGCGTGCGACCGTACGGATGGCTGCCAGAAGCTCATCGATGGCGCTGTCTTTGAGGACATACCCCATCGCGCCGGCGCGGAGCGATTCCGCCACAAACCGCTGATCTGCGTGCATGGACAGAATAATGATCTTAATGCCGGCGTTCTCAGCGAGAATTTTCCGTGTCGCCTCGATTCCGTTCAACTCCGGCATCGAGATGTCCATAAGCAAAATGTCCGGACGAATCTCGCGGGTTTTGACAACCGCGTCCGGTCCATCGACAGCGTCGCCCACCACCTCCATGTCCGACTGTTGTATCAGGAGCGTGCGCAGACCATCGCGGAACAACCGGTGGTCATCCGCCAGCAGTATTTTCAGCTTCATGTGACTTTCCTTTTGAGCGATGCGGCACCATGAGCGAAACGGTCGTTCCTTCTCCCAAGACGGAACGGATGTTCGTTCGTCCCCCAAGATAATTAAGCCGCTCTTTGATGTTGAACAGGCCAAAGTGCTCGTCGGCGAAGGTACCGAAGTCGACCGCCGCCATGTCAAACCCGCAGCCATTGTCGGAGACTTCTATCTCGATCCGGTCCGGGTGGCCCTGAATGGTTATTGAGACTATCTCGGCGCGGGCATGTTTGACGGCATTGGTAAGCAGTTCCTGGACCGATTTGAACAGGGTGATCTCAATCTCGTCGTCCAAACGAACAATCGGCACCGACCGCTTGACATTGACCTGCAGTCCATGCCTTCGCTGGAATCGTTCGGCCAGCCACTCGACAGCCGCCTCCAGTCCCAGCTCATATAGGACGGGCGGACTGATCTCAAAGGTGAGATTGCGCGTGTAGTGAATGGTCTGATCGAGCAACGACATGATTTCATCGATCTTTTCTTCAAAGCCGCAGAAAATGGCGTTTCCTCTGAACTGAGAGATGTTCATCTTGATAAAAGATAGCGCCTGCCCGATGTGGTCGTGAAGATCGGCAGCTATGGCTCGTCGTTCCCGTGCCTCGGTCAGCGTGAGTTCCGACGTCAGTTGCCGAAGCTGTCTCTGATACGCGGCGATTTTCACCTCCGCTTTCTGGTATTCGCCAATCTGCCCCTGCAAAGCCAGGTTGGCCTGCCGAAGTTCTTCGGTTCGCGCCCCTACCAGGTCCTCAAGGTGGTTGTGAGCTTGACGCAACGCCTCATCCGCAAGCATATGCTGGAAATAGAACCGAAGCATTTCGGCAAGCGATTCAATCAGATCCCGTTCTTCCTTAAGAAATGGGCCTTCGTCGGCATCAGGCCGGGGTTCGCGGTAGAATACGTCAACGCTGCAGCGCTGCCCGTCGCGCACCACAAAATCGGCACGCTGGCGCCATCGTGATGCGTTAAATCCCGGAGTGGCCGCTTCAAGCGCCTGGAATCGAATCCGCGCGTCGGTAATCTCAGGGTATTGCCAGGCCGGGGGTATCAGCGTAACAATCTCGCTCATGACCTGCAATGGCGGCTTGCTTTCGTCCTGTAGAATGCGGGCAGTGGCGTGAAGGGCGGTCAATTCCTTGACACGCTCGCGCAAACGGTGCAGAATATCATTCGTCATCGCTATGACTAAGATAGTCCGAAGTCGGCACTGTAGTAAGATGCGTCGGTTCGCTATGTTTAGGAACCAACCGATAGGCGAACGGTATAACATGGAGTTATAGGAAGGTATTTGGCCGGGAGACGCTCGTATGAAAATGAAGGGAATTGTGGTGAACAACAGGATGTTCAGGTTGCTGGTGCAGCTTTCCACTTTACTGCTGATGACATCGGCAGCTACCGCCTTTGGTGCCGACGTGGAGACGACATCGAAGTGGGCCACAGACGCGATGGTTGTCGACGGTCACCGGTCGGATTGGCCGGCCGGGGCGATCGGATTTCTGAAGGAGCCTGAAGCGAGTGTCGGCCTCTGCAATGATTCGCAGAATCTGTATGTCGTGTTGACGTTTCGCAATCCGCAATGGGCCATCGCAATTCGGCGTGGCGGGCTCACGCTTTGGCTGGACAACAAGGGGAAAAAGAAAAAGGAGTTCATGCTTAAGTTCACGGGTGGCCCCGGCCCCGGTGAAATGCAGGCGCTGGTCAGTGACTCCTCTCGCCGGGATCGGGAACGGCCAATGCCAGGGATGGGTATGGAGGAAGGGCCGGGAGGCAGACGAGCGGCCGAGACGACCTTGGTCTGTTTCCAGAAGGATCGAATAGCGGAAAAGCAGATTCCGCTTGATGGGAGAGAAGGGCCGAGCGCTGCGTTCGGCGAGGAAGAGGGTTTTTTCGTCTATGAGTTCAGTGTGCCGCTCCGGGAGACTGCCGTTCTCAACTATGGACTCGGGGCAAAACCGGACGAGCCGGTAAGTGTCGGATTTCTGTGGGGAGGGCTCGACAGAGACAAAATGGACCGACCTAAAGGGGGATTTGAGATCGGCGGGATGGGGGACGGTATGGGGGGTGGCATGCCGGGAGGCGGTGGGCCGGGTGGTCAAGGGGGACCGCGTGAGGGCGGCAGGATGGGCAAGGGCATGCCCAAGAAACAGGAAGTATGGCTGAAGGCTCGGCTGGCTGCAGTCGGCTCCGAATCGAAATGATCATGCAGTGAAAGTACGCCTGAAGCTGCTGGTGAGTCAGCGCAGGCCGTCTAAATAGATTGCCTTGCGGTGAGCAAGTGCGAGCTATGAATCCGCAAAAACCGTCCTCATTTTTGGTTGCCGCTCCACCGATATTACCTTATGTACGGCGTATAAAGTAGATACAGGCTCTCTATATATCACTAGGAGGAGATATGAAACGGACATCATTCATTATTGCACTGTCAGCATTGCTGGTATTGGCGATCCTTCTCATAGGTTGCGGCAAGGATAGTCAGGAGGGTTCAAAGGAAGGGGACGCTGACACGCTGCAGGCAACTGCGCAAAGGCAGGCCGACGAATCGGGCAAGGAGGTTGCCCAGGCGAACGAAGAAGAGACCAAATCACAATCGAACACGCCTCCTCCGGCTCCCAAGCCGAAGCCGGTGGTGATCACAATTCCAGAGAGTACGCAAGTGCAAATAGCGCTCGCAGATACCGTGCAGACCAATGAAAACGTGGTTGGCGACCAGTTCACGGGCACGGTGGCCAAGGCTGTCACCATGGACGGACGAGTACTTATTCCTGAAGGCGCGCAAGCAAGCCTGGTGATCACCAAGCTGGTGAAGGGGGGAACGATGAAAACATCGCCGGAGATGGAGTTCACGGTTAAAGAAGTGGTGCTGGCGGACGGGCAGAGCCATCCGGTGGTAACCGATGCGTTTTACGAGAAGGGGCGTAGCCACACGGCGCGTGAGGTTGGAATGATTGGTGGCGGTGCGGCCGCAGGTGCGGTGATCGGCGCTATTGCTGGAGACAAAAAGGGCGCGGTGATCGGTGCGGCTGTGGGTGCTGCTGCAGGGACAGGCGCGGCTGCTGCAACCGGCCGCCAGAATCTCAAATATGTTCCCGGACAAACGGTGACGTTCACGACTCAGCAGCCGGTTCGAGTGACGCTGCCACCATCCAAGTAACAACAGAATCGGCACGATATTCGAGGCAGGACCATCACGCGGTCCTGCCTTTTAGTTTCATCGCCATGACGATCGATTTGCGCTTGTACGGGAGGGGGCCGATGACCGAAGGGTCAGCGTGCTGGAATCCCAGGCTCATGTACAAATGATTGGCAGCCGGCAGAAGATCACTAGTAGCGAGCACGATTGACTCGGCGCCCAAAGCGCGGGCTTTGTCGATCGCTGCCTGCGCCAGCATTCGCCCGATCCCCCGACCGCGCTGGTCCGGCAGAACCGCCATCTTGGCTAATTCATACTTCATGTCCGTGTGCTTCAGTAGCGCGCAGGTCCCCACGACGTCATCGTCCATCAAGGCGAAGAAGATGTGACCGTGCTGTTTGATTATCCGGGTGTACGGGTCGTTGAGCACGATCCGGTCGAACGGCTCCACCGTGAAGTATTTCTCCAGCCAGTCATAGTTGAGCTCGCGGAACTGCCGGGCGTACTTGTTGTGAAATTCGACGATCCGTACTTCTGTATCCGGTCGATTTGAGCTGGTCATAGATCTGATTCCCTAAACGGTGACAACTGAAATGAAATGATATATTGCCCGAGACGCAAGGGGTCGGCTGTGCGATACACGGACCGGGCATTAACTTGCCACCGCATGTCGAGCACTCTATATTGCTTGGTAATAGATTGACTTGACGGAGGACATGATGCCGAAAGCCAGACGTCCCACCAGCGGGGTGGCGCGCGAACTACGCTACGACGAGATCGATTACCATGTCAGTTATAGACCGCCGAATGCGAAATCATCGAATGATGTCCCCCCGTGTGATGAGATACTGGGTCAGGGGCGGGCGCTCAATGCCATCAAGCTGGGGCTCAATGTCCGCACCAAGGGTTACAATATTTTTGTGACCGGCATGGGCGGGACCGGCCGCACGACCACCATCAAACACCTGCTCGAACAGCTCGATCACCAGAAGCCGGAGTTGTTCGACGTGTGCTATGTGAACAACTTCAAGAACGACGATAACCCGCGGGCGCTGGTTTTCGGTGCGGGCGAGGGAAGACGGTTCAAGAAGGACATGGAATACCTGATCAGTTCGATCAGGAAGGTCGTTCCCAAGATTTTTCTCTCCGAGGAGTACAAGGATCGCAGTAATCGTTTGATGCGCGAGTACGACACGCGCCAGAAGGAACTGATCTCCGAGTTCGAGGAGAAACTGAACACGGCCGGGTTCGTCATGGTGCAGATCCAGGCCGGTTTGGGTGTCCGCAACGAAATTCAGCCGCTGGTCGATGGCGAGCCGGCCTCAATGGAGAAACTTGAACACCTCTCCAAACAAGGGAAGTTCGCAGCCACCCAGCTCGATGAACTCCGGCGTAAATGGGACAGTCTCCGCCGGGATTTCGACGTCACGACGATAGAATCCAAAAAGCTGAGTGGCAAGCTGGAAGAAGCGATCGACAAACTGAATTATTCGATGGTGGCGCCGCTCGTGGCCGATAAAGTGAATTTGCTCAAAAAGCGGTATCCCGAAGAAAAAGTGGTGCTGTATCTGGATGAGGTGCAGGAGGCGCTGACGGGGGACCTGGACCGATTTCGGGAGGCTCAGCCGAGACGGGGCGAGGAAGAAGCGCCCCCGTATCGGAAACGGGAACCGTTCGAGGAGTTTTCGGTCAATCTGCTGTTGGACAATACCGAGGCCGACAAGGTGCCGATCATCATCGAGAAATCTCCTTCTTACAAGAATCTGTTTGGTTCACTCGAACGTGTGGTGGACCGATTCGGGTACTGGCGCACCGATTTCACCCGCATTTTCGCCGGTTCGCTTCTCCGGGCATCGGGAGGTTTTCTGGTGATCAACGCGTTCGATCTACTCAGCGAGCCGGGTGTCTGGTGGCCGCTCAAACGGTCACTGCGCAACGGCGAGCTCGAGATCACCGGCTATGACCCGTTCTACATGATGGCCGGGTCCGGGATCAAGCCGGAACCGATACCGCTGAATGTCAAAGTGGTGCTAATCGGCGAGCCGTATCTATATAACATGCTCTGGCGGCTGGACGAGGATTTCAAGAAAATATTCAAGATCAAGGCCGAGTTCGACAGTGTCATGCCGCTCTCCGACGAGAACCTCAAGGACTATTACTGTTTCATACGCCGTATCGCCGATCAGGATCAACTGCCGCCGTTCGACCTGAGCGGCATGCAGGCGGTGGCGGAATACGGCCGCCGTCTGGCGGGACATCGCGACAAACTGAGCGTCCGTTTTACGGCCATCGCCGACATGGTGCGCGAGGCGGCGTTCTGCGCGACGGAGCGGCAGGGGGACATGGTCACGCGCGCGGATGTGCGCACGGCCATCATCCGGAAACGCCAGCGGGTGAACCTCGTGGAAGACAAAATACAGGAGATGTACGACAAGGAGATGCTCCTGGTCTCCACCACCGGTTCGGCGGTAGGGCAGATCAACGGACTGTCGGTATACGATGTGGGTGAGTATGCGTTTGGCCGGCCAAGCCGTATCACCGTGAACACGTCGCTGGGGAAAGCGGGCGTGATCAATATCGAGCGTGAGGCGGACCTGTCCGGCCCGATCCATGACAAAGGTGTCCTCGTCCTGAGCGGGTTCCTTCGCGAGATGTTCTCCCAGGACAAGCCGCTGACTATGTCGGCATCGATCTCGTTCGAGCAATCGTATAGTGGTGTTGACGGCGACTCGGCGTCGTCGACCGAGATCTACGGCATTTTATCGTCGTTGACCGGTCTGCCTATCAAGCAGGGGATCGCGGTCACCGGCTCCGTGAATCAGAAAGGCGAGATCCAGCCGATCGGCGGCGTCAACGAGAAGATAGAGGGCTTTTTCGATGTCTGCTCGTCGCGCGGCTTGACCGGCGACCAGGGTGTGATCATTCCGCATCAAAACGTGCAGGACCTGATGCTTCGGCCGGATGTCATGGATGCTGTCAAAGCCGGGAGATTTCATATTTATCCGGTGAAGAGTATCAGCGAGGGGATTGGCCTGCTTACCGGCACCCCCGGGGGCGAGCGGATGCCGAAGGGGAAGTTCACGCCCAAATCGGTGTTCGCGCTGGCGGATCATAAACTTCGCGAAATGGCGCTCACCTTCGAGCGGTTCGGGCGCGAAGCACACAACAACAACGACAAGAAGAACTCCAGGCGTGTCAGACCAAGACGCCCGATCGCCCGCAAGAAGAGGTCACGAAAAGGGTAGCAGGTGCACTCGCTCAGCGTTCCGTTCGATACGAACGGGTTGTTCATGGTGAGCGAAATCGCCGATACCGTTTTTTTACTTGACAGTGTTGTGCATGATGGTATGATGGGCATGAACACTTTGTCTTAGGAGGTTGTTCAATGCGCAAAGCTAAGAAAGCAACAAGAAAGGCGGCTCGTGGGGCAAGACGGTTGCGCTGCGCGGCCAAAACGAAGAACGGGAAGCAGTGCAAGCGCTTCACCGACGGCCGGGCCAGGCTGTGCTCCGTGCATAAGAAATAGCTGCCCGACCAACGAACACACGTGGCGGCCGGTTTTCACCGGCCGTTTTTTTGTGACGTGACTAACAGGTGCGATCCTGCTGAGGAGCCGTCCGATGGTTCACTGCCTGTAACGGACAATCCACACCTTTAGGTGTGGCACAAGCCGGCCGTTCTTGTTGTAAGAGACGATGTGCGTGTCTCAGCTCAGAAATCCGCACCAAGCGAGAAATAGTAGGTCGGTTTATCCGAGACGCGATAGAAGTCGGTCGACCAGGCCAGATCATAGCGCAACAGGACAAATCCGAACAAGTTGGCCCGCATGCCGAAGCCGAATCCGGTCTTGATATCCTGAAGTCTGTTTCCGCCCTCGCTGGTACCGCCTTTGAAATGATTGCCGGTCCAGGCAGCGCCGATATCGGTGAAGATGGCGCCGTTGACGTTGCTTATGACTATCGGCAGCGGGAACCGCATGGCCAGAATTTGGATCATAGGAAATCGGAACTCGGCGTTTATCAAACCGAACCGGTCACCGGAAAGACCGTAGAAATCCTGTCCGCGAAGCGGTGTGACCACGTCGGCGAAATATAAGTTCTCGACATCGTATACTTTGGCTTCCAGAGTGCGTCTGCCGATCCAGTTGGTGGTCCCGCCGAGGAAGTACATCTTAGGCGTCTTGCCGAATGACGCGCCGCCGGCGAGCCTGATAGCCGTTGAGAAATTCTTGCCGAGGTGCCAGTACTTCCGCCAATCAATCTCAGTGGAATAGAACTCGATATCGTTGGCATCGAAAAGATTGACGCCGCCGGAGAAAGTTACCTTGGCGCGGCGGCCGTTGATCGGTCCGGTGTATCCCCAGAGGATATTGTCCGTGACGTACGAGATCGCAAAGGTGGTCACTTTGGAGCTGCGATCCGAACGAGGGTCATCGAAATCATAATACTTCCGGTCGATGAAGTACTGTGCGCCGATCAACTCGATGCGGCTGAACATCGATTTGGGGCGACTGACGAAGAACTGCAGGCCGTAGAAGCGGTCCGAGAACAGGTGGTCGTAGCTGTCCAGATAATAGTTCTTGGTGTGGAATATCCCGCCGCCGAAATTGGTGCGCCGCGTGTTATTGAAATAGTATGCCTGGACGTTTGACTGATCGATCGTGTTGACCAGATCGGTGGCCAGATAGATCTGGTGGTTCCCAAGGTAATCAGAGAACACGAAGTAGGACTGTCCGCGAAGCCCGAAGAACGTGTTGTAGGAAAAGCCGCCCCCCACGTAATCAGGCGTAAACTTCACCTTGTACTTCTTGATCTCATACTCGCCGCTTGGTAATGCACCGGGGATGGAATCAAAAGAAGGTGGCTCGGTCATGGGACCTTTGGCGATATTGGTGTCGGAGGTGATGTCCTGCATCAGGGAATCAAGCGGGTCCTTCTTACGCGCCTTGCTGACGTACACATATTCGTCGCCATAGATGCCGGTCTTGCCCGACAGTGAGTCGGTCCGGGCAGCGGTGGTCGAATCGGCAGTCGCTTTGGTTGTGGCCGTATCACTCTTACTCGTATCAGTGACAGCGAGAAGAGTGGAATCACTCGGTGGCGTAATTGATGCCGACGTATCAGGCGGGACTGGCGCGATCGCCGGGGGCTGCGTCTTGACAACGCTGTCGGTGACAGCCACCGGCGGGCCGGCAAGTCCTTTCGGGAAATTGTACTTGCCGAGGACGAAGTCCGTTGACTTGAGGACGCCGTTATCGCCGACCGGCATCAGGTCTTTGAGGACAAATATGTCAAACGCTCCCTGGTAAAATGCGGACAACGCGATCTTCTGGCCGTCGGGAGACCAGGACATCGAGCGCGCGCCGGTCAGCAGGTCGGTCACGGCAAAGTATCTGGAGGAATCAAGATAGGCGACATACACGTTATCGGTCCCGTTGCGGTTGGAGATGAAGGCAACCTTCTTCCCGTCAGGTGACAGCATCGGCATCCGATTTGTACCCGGGCCGACTTCCATCGCAGAAATGCGCGAGGATGCGATATCGATGGAGAACAGGTTGTAATCGCCGTAGGCGAAATCACCGGGCCGGAATCCTTTGGCCGCATCGAACGGTTGACCGAGGTGGTCAAGCCCAGGTACGCCGTCGTGCGGACGGTCGGACGCAAACACCAGTGCGCTCGAATTGGGCATCCAACTCGGATCCAAATCATCGAACCGGTCATCGGTCAACTTCCGGATCTGGTCGGTGGCGAGGTCGAAAATATACAGGTCACGCTTGTAGCCGTCGAGCGCGCTGAACGCGATCTTGGTACTGTCCGGTGACCAGGCGGGGGAATGCACGTTATAGAAGTTCAGCTTCTTCCGTCGATAGATATGCTTGTTGTTAATGTCGAGCAGCATGATGGCGTCGCGGCCACCCGACTTGGCCACAAACGCGATGCTGCGGCCATCGGGCGAGAACGACATGCCGGAAACATAGCTGTGCAGCGATTCCAGATCGCCCGACCTTTCCCCCTTGACCAGCCGGTCCAGCACTTTGCCGTCGAGGGCGGAGAGAAGGACAATCTCGGTGTAATCTGACTTGTCGGTGAAAATGGCGATCTTGTCGCCGTCCGGCGAATAGACCGGCTGCTCGTTGAAATAGGAGCCATCCTTCCGGGCGTGCGTGAGTTGTTTGCCGATCTCATCGGCTTCCTTGCGCTGGGCAATCTCCGGCCAGTAGCGCCGTTTCATTTCCTTGGCAAACGCTTCCCACAATTCCTCCTCATCTACGCCTATGGCCGCCTTGAGGGTACGGCCCATGGTGAGGTGGATCTTCCCCTTCTGTAAAATCTCTCCCAGCTTCTCTTCGCCGTACTTATCGGCGATGAATTTGATCATCGCCTGTCCCTGCTTGTAGGCAAGGAACCCACCGAGATACTGAGGCGGCGTGAGGTAGCCGTTGACGGTGGCGTCGCGGACGAACATATCGGAGAAATAATCCCACCCGTGGCGGGACGAGTATTCCGCATACCCTTCCGCGTACCAGAGCGGGAGATTGAACAGCCGCCGCTGTGACAAAAGCGAGCCGAACATGTTGCCGTAGAGCATATCGTACACGACGGCGTGGGTGAGTTCGTGATGCAGCACGTGGCGGAAATCTTCGTACGAGCCGGTGAACGGAATGACGATCCGGCTCTTGAACACCTCGGTGAAACCGCCGACCCCTTCGGGGATGAGGTCGGGGATGATATTGGTCTGCTGAAAGTCGTTATGCGAGTTATAGATGAACACCGGCACGCGGCGCTGGATCTTGTAATTGAGCTCTCGGGAAATATCGACATAGGCCGACTCCATGACGGTCATGGCGAATTTGGCCGTCGGGTAGGCGTTCTCGTAGAAATAGATGTCGAAATGGCGTGACTGAATATAGCTCCAGTCGAAGTTCTTGTACTGGACTTTGTTTTTGCCGAACTGAACTTCCTGCGCCGATCCGGCTGCGGCCACAAGCAGGAGAAAGAGCCCCAGCCAGCGAGCGATCTGTTTTGTCATGTCTGTCACCTTTCCAACCAATGACGCTCGACCGGAGGCGGAAATTCAATATGATCTCTGCCTGGTCCGGCCGCCGCGTGAACCAATGGTCCTCGGCTACACAGCGGAAGTCTTCTCTCTTGTTATATCGGCACCAAGGGATGAAAGCCGTTCTTCGAGCCGATAGTACCCGCGGTCGACATGGTAGACGCGAAGAATCTCCGACCGTCCCCTGGCGGCCAGGCACGCCAGGACGATACCGGCCCCGGCGCGGATATCCGGTGCCATCACTTCGGCTCCACGCAACGACTCGACTCCATTCACAATCGCCTCGGAGGCGGACACGTTGATGTCGGCGCCCAGACGCCGCAGTTCCATCGTATGAGAGAACCTATCTACGAAAACAGTCTCCTTGATATGGGAGGTTCCCGTGGCGATACAGGCCGCGGCCATGATGCAGGCCTGAAGGTCGGTAGGGAAACCGGGATAGGGGAATGTCGTGACCGAAACCGGCTGGAGTTTCTTGGGGCCCTTAACGGTGATGCCGTTCCTGGCGGTTTTCACCTCGCAGCCGAGTTCGCGAAGCTTGTGGTTCACCATAGTGAGTTGGGTCGGATCAATACCGGTCATCTCCACTTGACCACCGGTCAAAGCGGCGCCGAAAGCATAGGTACCGGCGACGAGGCGGTCTCCAGACACAGTATGCTCGACCGCCTGCAGCCTCTTCACCGGCTCAATGGTGATCTCGGGCGTGCCGACACCATGGATCTTAGCTCCGGCTTTGTTGAGAAATTCCGCGACATCAATTATTTCCGGATCGCAGGCGGCGTTGATAATGACCGTCTTGTTCTTTGCGAACACGGCGCCATAGATGATGTTTTCGGTTCCGGTATGGGAGGGCCGGTCGAAGTATATCTGGCCTCCCGTCAAGGGCTTCCCTTCGGCAATAACGTAACCGGCTTCTTCGGATATCTTCGCCCCGAGGCTTGCGAACCCTTTAATATGAAAATCGACCGGTCTTGCTCCGAGAGAGCAGCCGCCCGGCAGCGAGACCTTGGCCTCGCCCATGCGAGCCAGGATCGGACCGAGCACCAGAAACGACGCCCGCATCTGCCGCATCAAATCATACGGCGCGGTGGTCTCGGTAAGTTTCTCGGCGTTGACGGTCATCACTTCGGCCTTGGCATCGTACGTGACTCTGGCACCAAGGAACTTGAGCATGTCGATGATGGTGTAAATGTCGCGGAGGGGCGGGATGTTGCGGACGACCGACTCTCCCTTTTGTATCAGCAGGGCCCCGGCGATGATCGGGAGGGCGGCGTTTTTCGAACCGTCAACCCGAACCTTCCCTTTCAGGACGGCCGGTCCCTGGATTACGAATTTGTCCATGCTAACCCTTTCTAACCTGTCTGGGCGATTCTGTTCCGTTTTTTGCATCGGCCAGTGGACAGAATCCAGCGCCTGCCAATTTCACGAGCCCTCTTCAAAAAGGGAAGCAAAAAACCGGTCAAGGGTGAGAAAGTGGAGGTTTAGGCTCGACTCATCGAATCACGTGGGAATATCAATCGGCTCGGCCAGAATCCCCAGGCTCTCGCGCGTGCGGATGAACAGGTCGATGGCGTCGTCGTGGCAGAAGTCCGGATCGGTCCAGGGCAGGCGAACATACTGCCCTCGCGAATAGACCAGGACCAGTTCGGCGAAAACACCATCGCGAATATAGATCCGGTGTCCGTACTCACGGTGACACCCCATCACCAGACTGCATGCGGTAAGAATGCAGGGGTCGACGTTGACCGTTCTGAAGGTGAAGTCATCAACGTGGTCCCCCAATTGCGACTCAATCCGGTGACAGGCGGCTTTGATATCAACCAAGTCCTCGCGAGGGACCGGTTTCTCAAATGAGAAGAACCGCCGCTGGAGCCGGCTCCCCATCTCCTCGGCGTACAGCTTGCCGTTGGAATGAGGTATATCGCTGGTTTCAAACTGGACCCGTCCAAACCGTTTTTCCAGCATGGTCAGGGCATCGCTCAAAGCATCAAGAGACGAGTGGGTAACGGAGATGACCAATCGTCCTGGTTCCGGTCGTTGTACTCGCGCCATGGTGCGATATTTGGCCTGCAGACGCCAAAAGGCAACAAAAACTTCGCATCGGACGAAAATTGCAGCGACCTGATCAGGTCGACACCGCGTGTTGTCTCATCCGAAACTCACCGCGAAGTATCGCATACAGGAAGCTGTCGTGCCAGCGGCCGCGCCGGCGATGACGGTGTCGTAAGAGGCCTTCGCACTGAAGTCCGCACCGCTCGACCATTCTTTGTGATGCGACATTTTCGACAAAGACGTGTGCGTATATTCGCTCAAGATGCAGTTCTCGGAAGCCGAAACGGATAACGGTTTTCATGGCCTCGGTCATCAGTCCTTGTCGCCAGTACGGTTGCCCAAGCCAACAGCCGAGCTCGGCGCTGCGATGAATCGTGTCGATCCGAAATATGGCCACTACACCGATAATGCGACGCGTTTCATTCAGTTCGATGCCAAAATGATACCCGCGCCGTAATCGTGCCCACGTCTGTGTCTGCCTGATAAATACCTCAGCATGCCGTCGATAATACGGGTGCGGCACGAAGGTGAAGCGAGAGATCGTGCCGTCTTTCAACAGGACTCTGAGATTTTCGGCGTCGGCTTTTTGGAGTTTTCTCAGGACAATGGAGCTCATGTCAAGAGTTGTGTAAATTTGATTTTCAAGCAGCGTGCTTTTCGATCTGATTGTTTTTCGTGTTCCTGTCCTCAATCCCGTCTGTGAACTTCACACCCTCCAGAACCTTCGCCACCAGT
>JBFMDV010000032.1 GCA_040753875.1 Candidatus Zixiibacteriota bacterium
TGAAGGGCGGACCTGAGACTGATCACCGAGTCGCCAACTGCGGCCAGGTCCTCCTGAACTCCGCTCTCATGATACACCGGGGGCAAAAGCGGCGGCGCATCTGAACTTGTCTGAGCGCGAGCCACTCCAGATACGCCAAGTACGATGAATATCAAATTCAATGTTGTTCGAAATCTCATCAACAATTCTCCAAACTAAGGTGTAATTCACCGTGCCATAGAGCACAGCAACGCCTCCGATGCAAATAGGGGGCTAATCACGAAAATTTAGTCTGAAGAATCAGCAGCGAAGAACAGGCGATGTTAGAAGAAGACCTGTTGAAAAAGGATTGCTGGCAGTTATTAAATGTCTACTTGGCGGGGAGGTAACAAGATCCAATGAGAATAATGCTTGTACAGCGGACGCAGAAGCTACAGTCGCACCGCCAGGGTCGGAATGTCTGGATAAAACAATGCGGTCCAGGATCTGATGTCCGAGAGGTATGTCAATGCAGTTGGCACAATCATCATGGTGGTCATGACCGGGATTCTCGGCCCCGAGAGTACACGACCTCTCCGGCTCTCCACAACAGGGTTGGCAGGTCGATTCCACCTTTACATGACTATCCTCCCCGATACAAAGAACTCTCCCGGAGTTTTCGTGTGCAATTCCTGCAAGAAAAACGAAGCTCGTTAGAAGTATTGTGTATATCCTGATTCTCATACTCGGAACAATATCCTGCAAATCGTCAGGCCCTGGCTTAGTGAACAAGCCCAATCCACGTTAAACTACATTACGTCCCAAGAAGTTCCGCTATTTGAAAATCGCGTCGGCATAAACAACATCAACAGTCTCTAATTGCGTTCTGCGGCTGACGACTATCGTGGATTATTGTATTGTCTTGCAACGACTTCCATCGACCATCATATAGCTCACTCGGATCGCGAACTTGAAGCTCGCAAAAGTTTGGGGAGAGTGAGGTCGGGGCCGCCATAGACTTTGAAGGCCTCGGTGTACACCGAGGCCTTCACACTTTTCGTATGCTGTTGCCCGAGATCAGCGACGAATCACTTCAGTAGCAGCATCTTCTTCGTTTCAACATGAGTTCCGGCCTGGAATCGATAGAAGTAAACACCGGTGGAAACGGTCTCACCAGAAGAGCTGATTCCATCCCATAGGACCGAGTATGATCCAGCTGGTTCCTCGCAGTTTACCAATGTCCGCACTTTTTGGCCAATGACGTTATACACCTCGATAACGACATGGTTCCGTTCGGGCAAGCTGTATTCAATCGTCGTGACCGGATTGAACGGGTTCGGGTAGTTCTGCGACAGCTCGAATCGATAGGGCAGGATATCGCCATACTCGTCATCTTCGACGTCTGTTATGATCTGGGTCGTGAACGCGGCATAGACACCTGTGTGACTAACAGGTGCGTAGATCGTGTTCTGAACGGTGTCGACCATTCCGCCGATCAATGTCCATCCGGTTAGGGCATCAACCCAGTGATAGGCCGACAATGTCGCTTCACCTCCCAGGTACTGATCTCCCAGCTTCAGGTCGGCATCGTCGTAACGTATCACAATCTGGTTGGATCCGGTCAGGGGGTTATCAGGATACGCTGACAGACAATGCGCCTGTCCAGCCTGAACCGCGTTCTCATTCAGGCCGGTTCGGATGACCGGGTAAGGTGAAGACAGGATCATCGCTTTGGTCAAAGAAATGTTGGCTGAATCTAACTTGAATTCACTCTGCCCCTCGGCTCCAAAAAGCCAGATAAAAACCTGATCGTGGTCCACTGCGGTTGTGGTGTACTTATTGGGAACAAAGAATGTCTTTGAAGAATCATCGCTTGCCCAGAGCATGAACGAACCTGATATCCCCAAACTATCAGTTACGGTTGCAGAATAACCTTCTCCAGTGCCGGCAAGAGTATGGTCATAGCTCCCGCCATATGAAGGCCACAACTCCAAACTCGGATCTGCTGGGAACGGCTGAACCGCCATGATGTCGCAGGTTGCTCCGTCGGCGGTCAGCATTGCCTTGATGATAAAAGGATAATATCCCTGAACTTCATTCAACTCGATAGTGATGCTGTCTTCTGTGCTGTTTGCTGAGAACCTGTTGCCGACCTGGCTTACCCCTGATCCGTACGATTCGGCTATGCCATAGAGCCAACCTGTGGTGACGTATAGAGAAGAAGCATTTGATGGTGACGGGGCCACAGTCCCAAGGCTGTTTCCCTTGCTGGCAAGAATCTGGTAGCTGGCGTCTTTCACCCCCACAACCCAGGCACCGGACGCGTCTGATGATCGACCCTGTTCGATAATCCTCCCTGTTGCAACGTGTACGTCATTGAACAACTGGACATTGGCGTTATCGCCACCCGTTGAGTGGTGAACGGTAACATGCTTGTTGGAATAGCCTGCGACCTGCGGGGTAGCCGGATTCGGAAAGCGAATCATGCTCCCTACGTCGTAGTTAGGGTTGCTCAGGTCATTATTAGGACCGGGGAAGTAGACGCCTGGATTGCTTACCACACGCTCCAGCGTGTCGGCTGCATCAGGTTTCAGGATCGGTATAAACAGGTTGTCAGGTCCCTGCCGAACGGCTTCAACCCACCGCTCCAGATGATCCCAGCAGGAAAGCGCATGTACCCCCCACTGATTCGTGTTCCGACACCCGGCCAGCTCATAGCGGAAAGAGTTTGACATCTCTGACGACATCGAACCACCCCTTTCGTATTGATAATCCATGAAACCGTATCGAAAAACCGTTGTTGGTAAACAGCGAAGGGAATTGTCGGCAACATACTTGCCGCTGTCTTCGTTCCAAAACAGGTACTCGTCAAAGAAGTTGAGTGCATAATGTCCGAATTCATGGGCTTTGGTTCGATAATCCATCGATGGCACAACAAGGTTCAGCGGGTAAACGGCATCGGTGTGGTTTCGGGTGCGAGTGGAATCCCCCATCCAGATACGGGGCATGTCAATATAGTCGACTCCGTTTCGCAGAATACCGGCTGCTGAGGCACGTGGCCATTCCATGTTACTCGCCTTAACAAGAATATCCGCTTCCGAGGAGAAATTGCTGTTGTCGAATATGAACATTGTATCGAGGCGGATTTGGCCATCAGATACGTCATAAAGATAGTTTGACATGAATCTAAAGTTGTCTTCCAGCATCCAGAGGTATTCTTCGGTGGCTTCCCATTCCACCGACACCACGAGATTATAGCGAAGCTCCGTATGGTTGAGCACGATGTTCTGATCACCTGAAGTCAGGGTATCAAAATAAATATGACCGTCAGCGGCAAATCGGGTGTTGTCCAGGAGCACCGAGTACATCGTACTCAGAACATTCTGATGCTTTACCGCGGGGACGCTTTGGACATGTTTGGCTATCTTGAGGCTATCACCGACTACAAGAGTATCAGCATATAAATCAAGATCAACGCGAAACGAATCCGCGGAGATAGGAATAAGTTCCAGTTGACCTTTGTCATCCGTAGTAAAGCTGCCGAGAGTATCTTCGTCAAACCAGGGCGGATTATTCGTGACTTTAATCAAGTCGCACTCCACATTGGGGATGCTGTCATTTTTGGCGTCGCGGATTGTGAGGTGTTTAGTGCCCTCTACATACTTGATAGATATCATGGTATATGGCCAGCCGCCGGTATGATCGATAAAGGATACGAATACTGATCCGGAGTCGTCAACCGCCGCTTCGCTATACATGTCAGAAATACGTCCCTCGGCAACATCGAACTCCTCAATCCAAGTCAGATCGCCCAGGGAATCCACGCGTGCCGTGAAATACCCTTCTCTGGAGAAATTACCGTAAGAGCCAGTAGTGATAACATCATGACCATAGAGTTTAATATCAGTGACAGTGCACCAGACCAAGGCTGTATCGATCGCTGGTAGAATATCCACGGTCCACAGGGAAGTTCCCGAAGAATTGTATTTATCAACCTGTGAACCTCTGGCTGTGATTATCACTCCGCTATCGTCAACCAGTAACTCACGAATCCACATGGAGGCGTCCCGTCCCCATAGCAATCCACCGTCCCCCTGAAGCTTGTTGATCTTTGCGCCAGATTCAGGACGAATCGTCATAATTGCATTACTTTGATAATCTGCTGCCACGACCGTGAGATCATCGAAAGAATTTGCACCGTAATCGAACTCCCGCATCCAGGTCAGACTGCCGCCAGCGGCAAGTTTATATAGCCGGGCATTTCTATTATGAGTGACCCATGGGGAATTAGAGCAATAACCAGATAAGTATAGATTGCCGTCTGGAGAAAAGGCGAGACATTCAGGCCGGTCATCGTAATAATAATTCAGACTATCTGAGAACAGCTCAGATCCCGTATCATTATAACCTCTTACAACAATATCCGACTCGTAACCATGCCACCTTAGACTATCATCTACGTATCCATCGGCATTATAATATGAGTAAGCGACAAAGCAACTGCCAAATGAATTGTACTCAACCGTTCTCCCACCATAACCGTTCCAAACTTGGTTTATGACCGGAACTCCGCTGGAATTGAGTTTAACAAGCATGCCAAGCGTCTCACTCACATCCCACCTGGTACCTGTCATATATGTGTTGCCTGCCCGATCGATCTGTGCATCGACGATAACTCCTTGAGGGCTCAAATAATTCCATTGAAAGTTGCCGCTGGAATCATACTTCACGGCGGCGTAGCAGTCGCGCACACCATCCCAACCTCGGAATGCTGTATAACAGTTGCCATCGCTGTCAATGCCGACGGCCATAACCTGGTATGGAGCGAGTGGCGCATAAGTTCGTACCCAGGCTGTATCCATCAGGGCCTGCGCCGCTCCGGTAAACATAAGCCAGCCACAAAGTGCGATCAATAGTGTATTTCTTGTCATTGGCATCCTCACAAACGCACACTACTACTTGCGATATGTTATCTAGCACTTACTCATGCGGTCGCGACCGACGAGCATACCGATAAAACGCAGATAGCCGATCAGTCCTTTACGCACCGAACCGAATGGCCCGAAAACTTGTTGAGATTTCTGTCCGAAATATAATCGAACGCGTTATGCAGGCTGAAAACATAGGCACGGGAACTGGTGGTGGACTCTGTCGAAGTCCAGAAATATGCCTCCTGGTGGAGAGCGCCGAAATAGCCTTGGTAACCCCGCTCTCCTCCAGGAAGAGCTGTGAACCCAGTCTCGTTGGTGGCACCCCTCATTGGGACTGAACCAATAGGTAGTCCCTGTGTCTTTCAGCTGGCCACCCGCATTGGGAGCAAGGTACGAATTGAGAGCAATCCACTCACTCCGGGTCGGCACATGCCAACCATCGGGAGCAATATTCCGACTGTCGTTCACTGCATGCCAATTATACAGAAGCCCATAAATCGCGGCCGTATCATCGCTGTTGCTGTACCGGCAGAGTGCGCCCGTGGTAAGGCCTTCCCAGGTCATACCATCGGTTACGTCCGGTATTGGATCGCCGTTCCGATAATGTGTGACCTTAAGATTCTCAGCCATCCACACCTGGGTGCCGATAGTGACAGTCTGATAAACATTACCGTCGATATCTGTGACTGTAGTGGGTGTGGCCACCGTGGTAAATGACTGAGCACTGCCATAACCAGTCCCGACACTGTTGGTGGCATAGGCTCTTGCGTAGTAGGCAGTGCCGCCCACAAGTCCGACAATGGAACTGGTGAAACCTCCCGTCCCGGTTCCGTCAGTGGATTTGTTGTCGGCCAGCGTTGGGGTCGCATTCATACCCCAGCATACGCCGCGAGACGTGACCTCGGCTCCTCCATCAGATGTAACAGTTCCGCCGCACTCGGCGGTTGTCTCCGTTATCGCGCCGACAGCAGCGGTCGATACTGTCGGCGCCTTCGGCTGGGCAGGTCCCGTTCCATTGTCACTTGAGCAGGAATTCAGAATCAGCAGAACGACTGCCAGGATTCCCGAATATAGCCATGACTTGATTATTTGTGTCCTCCGCCGTATTCACCTGCTCAAAGGTTCAGTAATGGTAAAATTGTCCAACCCCGATCGGTCGTAGAAATTACCCTGCGGATCCATGAGGATCTGCACTTCGGTAATGTTGGTCATTATCGAATCCCATTGTGCCGAAGTTACATTCCAGCTAATTGCATCTAGGGGTGTTGAAAAGGTCGTCCACTCAGTGAGATAACTAGGGTACGGTACAGGATTGTTCTCAGCGACCAGCGTTCCCGAAATGATTATAATCTTACCATAGGTGGGGAGTTTTTCGCCGCCGTTGTTAACAGTATTCTTAAGATCAAAGCTGAGTGTTCCTCCGGAGTAGGCGGAGAGGTTACCCTTGAATTTGTCGGGCGCCAAGAACCCCCCCGGCATGGCTTCCCAATCCTCGAACTCTATGAATCCCCCCGGGTTACCGTTGCCGCTCTGGTAATACAATCCCCCGTTGCCGAACGCAATCCATCCCTCGGCATCAACGTCGAATGAGCTTCTTATTTGCAGTAAAGACACTGTGGTAAACGAGTCAGTGACGCCGTAGCCCGTCCCCGCATCGTTTATGGCATAGGCGCGCACATAGTATTTCGTGCCGGGGGTCAGGCCAGACAGAGAACTGGTATAACTTCCCGTCCCGGTTCCGTCGGTGGATTTGTTGTCGGCCAGCGTTGGGGTCGCATTCATACCCCAGCATACGCCGCGAGACGTGACCTCGGCTCCTCCATCAGATGTAACAGTTCCGCCGCACTCGGCGGTTGTCTCCGTTATCGCGCCGACAGCAGCGGTTGATACTGTCGGTGCCTTCGGCTGAACGGGTTCAGTAGCCTTGTCATTCGAGCAAGAACAGAGCAACGCCAGAGGCATCACTATGAATCCAAATAATGACAAGATTGTTCTCATCGCTTCCTCCTTTGTGGTTAGTTCAACCGCTGTCCGGCCCTTTTCTTGAGCCAGTCAAAAAGGTCCTTAAGGCTGTCAAAATGAAATTCGGCCGGACCGGAAAAACTGGTGGCTTTGCCGGCCCAGTCGTCACCGCGTCGAGCCATCTGCAATAGGACCTTTTCGACACGCGCAAATCGACTCCTGCCGGACGGCATTCGCGTCTTCATGGCGGCAGTATCGATTTGCGAATGACAGGCGAATGACAAAACAGGTCAATTTCTCTTCTTTTTTGTCCCTCATTGGATTATTATTCTGAGAGGTAGCCACGAAGGCAATTAATGAGGCATTCGCGGCTCCCACATGACACGAGCAAGTCTGCCACGCAGCCATGTTGTCTAGGGTAACCAGTTGGTAGTCAATGTCATAGAAAGCAAGTTGTCCGCTCCGAAACCACTAAGAAATGCAATAGAGCGCCGACTCCTGATTAAGTCTGTCGACGAGGCGAAGGATGCAAATCTCATCCTGTTAATCGCCCCGGCCGGATATGGTAAGACCACACTGGCGCAGCAGATTCTTGCCTCGAGGCCAAACTCCAGAAACGCTTGGTATCATCTCGACGACTCCGATGCCCACCCTGACCAGTTTATAGCCTATCTGGTCGCTGCCCTGCTGAGAGTGTTGCCGAAGTTGAACGCTACGTCGCCCGGATCGGACATCCGACAGACAATCGAAGATGTTTGCTTTGCGATCGAGCAGTACGAGGGGCCTCGTTCCTATCTCGTCCTTGACAATTGGGAGTGTGTAGATCATAACCGCGACATCGCCTCAATACTTCCGCTTCTTGCCCGGAGCGGCCGCGGTCGGTTGACTGTGATCATCGCTTCGAGAATCCCCCCTTCTTTCAAGACTCGAAGGGACCAGACTCGAGGCAGCATCTTGCGACTCGATGCCGCGCAGCTCGCGTTCAGCTTGCCCGAGTGCCAGGAGGCTTTGCGGCTGCGATTTGGACGGGATCTCGATGATGATGTGCTGGAGCGGTTCTGGAGAGAAACTTCGGGCTGGTGCGTTTCTGTCGGGTTGCTTCCCAGCACGCTTCCTCGAGACGGATTCGCTGCCGTCAGTCAGTCAAGTCTGTCGCCGACACACACGGGCGCTTTTCAGGAATACTTCACCGAGGAGGTGTATGAGTCACTGTCCCCTGATTTCGCCCGGTTTCTTTGTGAGACGTCGCTGTTTGATGTCCTGACTGCCGAGCGCTGCGCGGCGGTTGTTTCGACACCTGAAAGGGTGGAAGAGTCACTTGATGAGCTCAGTCGTTCGGCGATTCCGCATGTCGTGCTGGAACAGCCGGCACATTACCGTCTGCATGCGTTGGCAAAGCAAGCGTTTAGATCGCATCTGGCCGATATCGTGAAACCTGTGCAAGTTGCCGCTCTCTACCGCTCCACGTCCGAGCATTACCTCAAGGAGGGGTTGATCTTTGAGGCCATCGGCCTGCTCATGGAACTGGGAGACTATGATCGGGCTCTCGATCTGATGGACACAAAGTGGTCGGATTTGTACGGCCAGCACGGATGGATCAGAGTAAGGCAGTGGTTAGAGGCTCTACCTGCCGAATACCACAACCGGGCGGCATTTGTCAAAACTTACTCCAACGTACTCAATGTGTCAGGGGACAATAAGGGAGCGATTGCTTTTCTAAAGGACAAGTTATCACCCGAGCGATTCTCCAATGACATAGAGTCATTCGGCAGTCTCTGGGCAAACTACTGGTGGGCCCGCGTCAACACGGAGCCGGGTCCACACTACGACGCCGCCAAGAAAGACCATGACAGCCTGACTTCGGTCAGTCTCGGGTTCAGTCCGACCATGCTCGGCATATTCCAGAATACGCTCGGTATGGCTGCATATCTCGAACTCCGCCTGCGTGAGGCGATCGCACACGTGAGGAAAGCAGCCGAACTCGTTGAGGAACCCTATCTGCGTTTGAGAATCATCGCCAACCAAAATGAGGCGCTGTATTCTCACCTGTTGGGAGATTCTATCACGGCTTTGGACGATCTGAAGCAAGTTCGCGATGACTGCCATCGCATGGGTCTGCAGTCGCAAGTTCCGAAAATGTATATGCTGGAGGCCAATATTCATCTGGCTATGGGATACTACCGCGACGCGCTCCACGACATCGATCAATGCGTCGCCAGTATGAGAGAATTCGGCGGCTATAGCCTGCAGCTTGATATTTATGTTGGTCGCTTTCGGGGTATCGCTCTCTGGTATTTGGGGGACCGAGCCGAAGGGTTGCGGTTGTTGATGGCAGCCCAGGAACCGGCCAAGCAGTTCGGCGTCCTGACAGGCACTGAGGTGGCGCTTCTCTGCGAGTATTACAGTCTGTTGGATGGTCATCCGGAGCAGGTTGTGAGTGACCATGATATTCCCGATCGACACCAACCGAGTGAATGTCGTCTCATATACCTCGCCCTGAATGCCTTTAGATCCTTTCAAGGCAAGAGCTTCTCTGGGCTGAAACGGCGCGCAACCCAGATACGTGATTTGGCTACGAGTTGCGAAATGCCACAGTGGGTCGCCACCGGTTCATTCCTGCTGGCCATGTCTCCTACTCGGTCAGCAGACAATCAGCGTCTGAAAGACCTACTCCTACAAGCGCTTGGACTTCTTAAGAAACTCGGCTGGCGATCTTACCCAATGAGCAACAACACGATTACCTCCTTTGTCACAGCCAAAGCGACACGATTGGGTATAGATGCAACCTTAGTCGAACCACTTCTTTCAACCGGAACTGATATCGACCTCACGCCTGCCTTCGACGCCGAGTTGAAGGATAGCGCGCTCAGCGCAGAGGAGCGTATCCGACTTTGGGAGGCGGCTTCGCGTCTCTCAATACGTGGTTTGTCAACACACGCAAAAAGACACATGGCAACCGTAAACAAGAGAGAACTGCGCGCTCTACGCACGTATCATGAGCTCCTCGACCATTGCCCACTTCCTCCCTTGCATGTTGTCATGCTCGGCGGATTCTCCGTCAGTGCGAAGGGCCGAATAGTCCGTTTCAATCGGTCCAGTTCTCGACTGCTCTTCCAGCATCTTCTTGTTAACCACCCGCGAAAGATGCATGAAGAGGAGTTGATCGAATACCTCTGGCCGGAAACCGACCCCACCAAAAGCCGCGCTAGCCTTCGCACGACCGTCAAGGATCTGCGCAAGGCGCTCGACCCGTACGCGGTTCCACGAGGATCCTCCTATGTTGCCTATGCAGAACAGCATTACGGACTCGAATTGCCGCCCGAATCGCACGTTGACTACCTTGACTTCACCAACCTGATCCAGGCATGTGTCAGCAAGGAAGTGTTGAGTTCGGTCGCTATTAGTGATCGTATTGCCGAATTAAGATTAGCGCTGGAGACCTATCGGGGACCCCTATTGCCAATGCTTCCATATGAAGCATTTACGATCGAACCTCGAGAACAGCTGCAGGCACAGTACCAGCGTGGATCTCTGGAACTGGCGGAATTGCTGGCCGCCAACAAGTGCTTAGGGGAGGCCGGTACCGTGGTTGAAAGAGCGCTTGCCTATGATCAGTTGTGGACCGATGGTGTCCGGTTGTTATTGCAGATCTATGTTATGCAGAAAGAGTTTTTGAAGGCTATGCGGGTATATCGGAGTTATGAAAAGCGGTTACGGGAGGAGCTCGCCATAGCGCCCGATGAGGACATACGGGACTATTTTGATCTGATTATGAAATCTTCAATGGGATAGAGCGCTCGACCCGTTCTATTATTGGTGTGTCACACAGCCCTCGCCCGTCCTCGCGAGCGAGGCCCGGCACGAAAATACTTGTTTGAGAGGCATATTCGTCATATTGCTTCGCACGGGAATAAGTTATTAACTTTGACTTGAGTTGATACTATTGGGGGTAAGGAAGCTCGTCTAACCTCGGAGGAATTGTCTTGAAAGCAATCGTACGCACGAGATATGGATCGCCCGACATCCTGGAACTGAAAGAAGTCGACAAGCCTGTTCCGAAAGGACATCAAGTCTTGGTGAGGATCCATGCGGCGTCGGTGAACCCGCTTGACTGGCACATCCTGCGTGGCAAGCCGCTTCTTGTCCGATTTATGGGTTTTGGGTTTCCAAAGCCGAAACATCAGATACTTGGGGCCGACATGGCGGGCCGCGTAGAAGCGGTCGGCAGCGATGTAACTCGGTTTAAGGTAGGTGACGAAGTCTTCGGCGCAGGCATGGGCGGATTCGCAGAGTACGCGTGTCTTCGCGAAGACAGCTTAGTGCTAAAGCCGGCAGCTATGACCTTCGAACAGGCGGCGGCCGTACCGGTTGCGGGGCTGACGGCGTTGCAGGCTCTTCGTTATCGCGGGCGGGTGCAAGCGGGACAACAAGTATTGATCAACGGCGCGTCGGGTGGTGTGGGCACATTTGCGGTGCAGATTGCCAAGGCGCTCGGAGCTCACGTGACCGGCGTGTGCAGCGGGCGGAACCTGGAGATGGTGAGGTCAATTGATGCCGACGATGTGGTCGATTACACGAAAGAAGCGTTCTGGCGGAGTGGGAAGAAATATGCTCTGATCCTTGACAACGCGGTATACCATTCGATAGGTAACTCTCTGCGTGCCCTGACGCCAACCGGGATCTATGTTTTTGTCGGCGGCTCCACTGCCGGTTTCTTGCAGACGCTGATGCTCAAAGCTCTGTTTTCAAGGAAGGGGGGGCGCAGAGTTGTTTCGTTCATGGCAAGCGTGAATCAGACAGATTTGGCTCTCTTAAAGGGCCTTCTGGAAGCCGGCAAAGTCGTACCCGTCGTAGACAGGAAGTACTCTTTGAGCGAAACACCTCAGGCGATCCGATATGTTGAAGAAGGACACGCACGAGGAAAAGTGGTAATTGTTATCTGACGAGAGATAGCAGAAAAGGTACTCTCCTTGTCGCTAATCTTTGCTGTTCGCAAGTTACCGTTTTCCATCGACTTCCGCTGATTCGAGCATCGTGTAACCGAACCGAAGATTGGAAACACACGAAGGTTTGGGGAGAGTGAGGTCGGGGCCGCCATTGTAAGTCATTGACAATCAATTGCTTGCAGCGTAAGAAAAATTGCCGACATCGCTCTCCTCATACTCTAATCACAGCACCGGTCAGTCAGTCGTTGGCGCAACTACAATTAAATCATCTACAGGCGCACCCTCTGATTGGCAGTCTCAGGAACGCTTTATCTTCCTGATTTGTTGGCTAAACTCATCGACAATCTTCTGGGTGATGAACGGGTTAACCTTTGATATTTCTTGAGCAACCAAAATAGCGCGCGCTACAGTCAATTCACTTTGAGCAACCAGTATTTTCATGGGTTCGAGGCCCCATCGTACCTGTACTCCTTCGTTTTGACATTCCCGTCGCAGCGCTTTGTCGTTCGTGAGACAACACCAGCCGTGTGATTTCGCGAGAAGCAGAGTCTCATGGTCGTCATAGGCAAGGGGCCCCCGTTTCTCAGCAGCCTCAAGTGCCAATGCAATGTCTGGAATGACAATTTGGATGTGGATGCGGCGTGCCTGAGTTTCAGAGAGCTGCTTCACATTGTCGAGGGCGGCTTTACCGACATACACAGGCTGTACAGTTTGCGAGAAGAGCGACAGAATCGACAAGTCGGATTCGCAGTAGTCAATGAGGGCGCTGGAATCAACTATGAGAGACAGCTTCCAGTCTGTTTCCACTTTTTTCTTCTGCCCATGACGCGATTCTTTTCCGCATTTCGGGAAGCGGCAAGTCTAAGATCTCGCCCGCCCTGCTCTGAGTAATCTGCTGCTTCTCCACACCGACCCGCACGAGACGGTCAAGCCAATCAGTGACAAAATCCGACTGCTTGAGACCGTCCGGTTCAAAGGATTTCGGCTCCTTACCCGGATATCTCTGTTTGATGATTAATGGGATTTGGCTCCAGACCGTCACTTTGAGAATTCCTTGTTCGATCAGCCTATAGATGACCGCCTTGTAGCTGACGTGAAATATCCGTTTTACCTTGAGAATGCGGTTCCACGGGTCGAGACCATAGGTTTCCTGCCACTCCTGATCAAATCCGTTTTGTGGCATAAGGAAATGGCTTGCGAACTCGTCAGCTTCTTTCTCCTGCTTGTTGTCTTCCTCAACAATATCAACTTTGTAAGCGTCCAAGTGCATTACAAGATGGCCGAGTTCGTGAGCGGCGCTAAATATCCATCGTTCGACAGGAATGCGGTCCCACACGTTTACAACAATCGCCGGGCCGCCGTCAGCCTGGCCGACGGACATACCAAAGAACCCATCGGACGCGAGCTCGTAGGGAAGCACTTTTATGCCGTTGGCGGCCAATAGCCCGGTGATATCGTGAACCGGCTCCTTTGCGTTCAAGCCCATTCGCTCTCTGACCAATTCTGCCGCCAGTACTGATCGGCGTTTTGGTGAGACACCTTTGAGTTCGTCAGAAATACCCGAGAGGGCATATGCCACTTTCTGCTTCTGTTCCCCCAACAAATAATTGAAGTCCTCAAGCCACTTGGATACTCGTGCCAGAATATGATCTCTCCGTTTGAGCTTCTTCTGAGCACGGAATCTGACCGAGGATAGTTCTCTTACTGGGGAAAGTAACTCTTGTACACCGACCTCCATTGCTCCAGCAACTTTGTAGAGGGTGTCCATCCTGGGACTGCCTCTGCCAGACTCAATGTTAGAATAGGTCGGAAGTGAAATCTCCGCGCGCTTGGCCACTTCGAGTTGGGTTAGGCCGCGTTCGTGTCTAACTCTCTTAGCGTTTTTCGCTATCACAGCGGTTCTCATCGTACACCTCCTTTCAGCCTTAAAATATATATATCGACACGAAGTGTCAAGATATAAATCTCTCTATGTATAATTACAGAATTGGTAGATAAAATGTTCCAAAATATTCCGCAAATTGACTGGGTTCGCCATAGCTATGCCTCAGCCTCTGTGCGAAATATGGGACTTGTCTGGATAGAAATAACAGCCTAACTGACAGTTTTCCAACGTGTTCCGTCGACCATAGCATAGTGTAACCTGACAGGGAAGCTGAAGCTCACAAAAGTTTGGGGAGAGTGAGGTCGGGGCCGCTTTTTAAGACTACTTTAATCCTGTTTACTTCAAGCACTTTCCACTTTGTAAGCGGTGTCCACCGTAGCACGGGTTCCGAATTATCTTTGCAGAGACTTCCGGTTTTCCCCACTCGGTACCGGCCAATATCATTGACATAATGGACCGCATCAGTATATTTACCATTGCGACGGGTTCGCTCAAACACTTTGGTGTTGTGATCGCATACTTTGCCGCATAACGGGTTTGTTGATATAACCACTTAAGAAGGAGTGAGAATGTTGAGGCGTTTCATTTTGAAAATCGTGCGTTCCGCCGTCTTGGTCGCATGCACAGCAGGCATCGCGCTTTCTATTCAGAGCGAATGTCTTGCCCAGGGTTGCCTGGAGAATTTCTCCATCTACGGCCGAGTGGTGGAAGTGTCGGGGGACGGCAATGCGGCAATCCTGTCTACCGACCCAAATAACCGTGTCTTTGTTCATTACTCGCCGGCAAACGGCACTATACCTTGTCCCCTTCAGCGACAGGACTTCAACCGGACGGAGTCTTTGTCGCCTAACGGCCAGTTCTACGTGCAGGCTTATCAGGTGGTTGGCAACTGGCATATCTGGAGCTTGGGCGATTCCTCGCTAGTACCTTTGCAGAAGATCGATGATACGACCATTGATCAGCCCATTCGCATCACTAATGGTGGAAACGTGGTTGGCGCGTATGGGCGCTATTCCAGTTCGGGACAGCTTGTAGAAAACTGGTACTCGAGCGGGCTACAGGTTGTTGCAGCTTCGAATGACATTCAGACACTGGTGGCGGTAGAGGGAATTCCCAATTTGGGCGGTCTAAAGGTGTGGCGTCGGACCGGGGGAGGCGGCGACTTCGAACTAATCGAAGGAGTTCCCGACAGCTTCAGAATCTGGTCGGTCGTGGATATGTCTCCCAATGGTACCTATATATGTGGAGAAGCGGCTGTCTATGAAAACGATACCATCTTCGTGGATAAGCGTGCTTTTCGCTGGTCGGCTCCCGACAATTTCGTTCTCTTGAGCGGAAGTAACAGCCGAGCCGATTACGTAACTGATATTGGCTGGGTCTATGGGATTGTTGAAGACTACTATGAACCGGCTCGTTACGCAGCGGTTGTCTGGAAAGGGACATTGTTTGATTTGCTGCCAGAGATCCTGCCGAACTGCATCGGCCCGGATGTCGGGGACACCGATCCTTTCTTCGGGGGCGATTGGCAGCTCTTGGACGACGGTGAGTCAATTGCGACCAGCGACGGTATCGTCCGGCCAGGGGGGGGATGCCAGGCTACCATCCATTCGTCCTTCTCGCTTTCCGGTATGGTGCTCACGTCTGGGCAGACATTTCAATACAGCCTGATTATTGGCGGCGCTACATCAGTTTTACAGGTCTCATACAGCGATGATGGTGGTGCCACCTATGCGCCTTTCGGACAAGTCCAGGTATACTGCGGAGAAGCGGAGTTCTTGTCCAACCTTCCCGAAGTCTCGACTCAGGTCGACTCTGCGTACTTCAAATTCACCGGGACCGATGTCGAGCTAGTAGACGGACCGTTCACTATTCTGATTGCTCCGCCGGATCCTTGCGACAGCATCATCAACAATGCCTGGACGAATGCCGCAGGCGGTGCTTTCGAGGATGCGCCCAACTGGAGCTCCGGGGCACCGCCGGCCACAAATCATGTTGCGCAGTTAAGTACTGCCGGAGACTATACGGTTACCCTTTCCGCGAGCCGCACAATCGCGGCCCTGGAGAATGCTGAAGGCGAACACAGACTTGAGCTAGGCAATAGCACGCTTACGCTGCAATACGATACATACTGCCAACCGGCTTTGATGGTAAGTTCCGGCACACTTGTCTTTGATAGTGGCGCCGTTGTTATCTCAGGTACATCTATGGTTGATGACACGAACAGTGTTGCCGGATTGAAGATCACAAACAGCGCTTCGGTTCAGTTCAATGATCGATTTGACGTCGCTGAGAATGGGAGCGGCGAGCTGGTGATAGACTCAGGGGGGGTGGTATTCGGCACTGCGCAGACTGAAAGTAATCTGTATGTCGCCGAGGTCGAACCGGGTACTCGGGGATCGGTCACGCTCAATGGAAGCGGCTCATCTTTGCACACTTTGGGAACTCTTGCTATTGGCGGAGCCGGAAATGGTGTCCTGACTGTTAGCGACGGCGCAGGGGTGTTCGATGTACAAAGCCTCCAGGTCTACGGAGGAGACTCTGCCGAAGTGAGAGTCGACGGTTCGGGCTCCTCAGTTGAGGCGGGTACGATTTCTCTTTACGCAAACTCGCAGGCGTTACTGGCAGCAACAAACGGTGGAGCTATTGCCTGTGACTTGCTTGTGCTCGGCGTGAATGCGTTGGTCGAGGGACCGGTTCTGGCAATCACTACAGTTACACCGCCTGGCACACAATCAAGGTCGGCATCGAGGATTTCTGAGCCTGGCATTTACTCGGATAGCGTCTTCCTGTTTGAAGGTGCTACAGTTGCTACCGATGACTTTGCGCTGGGTATAGGCGGATTTCTTGGACTGCAGGGTCCTTACTTCGGGGACCTTGTCAATGGCGGTACGCTGAGTCCCGGGGGAGTAACGGAATCCGCCGGTGGATCGAACGTGATCGGAAACTACACTCAAACTGGTACTGGAGCCCTTGAAATAGAACTGGGCGGCTTGACACCGGGAATTGAGCACGATGCTCTGTTCGTTGATGGCGCGGTTGAACTCGATGGCGAAATTCAAGTGAAGAGGCTCTTCGGCTATACTCCTCAGCTCGGTGACGTCTTTGAGATCTTGACCGGACTTGCCATTTCCGGGGAATTCGATACCATCATCGTTGCCAACAATGAGGTTGAGTACGAAGCCACATATGAAGAGAACAGAGTGTTGCTGACGGTGATTGCTTTGAATCCAACCAGTATTGATGATGAGTCGAACAACCTTCCAAATGCATTCTCATTGGCACAGAATTATCCAAATCCGTTTAATCCCACCACTACTATCAGCTTCAGTTTACCCAGAGCTTCGGATGTGAAAATCGAAATCTTCAACATCGTGGGCCAACGGATTGCTTCGCTGATTGGTGGGACCATGCAAGCAGGTGAGCATCATGTCGAATGGGATGGCCAGACCGACAGCGGGCAATCAGCCGCTACAGGCGTCTATTTCTACAGGCTTCAGGCGGGTAATCTGATAGATACCAAGAAAATGTTGCTTCTCAAGTAAGCAGCCCTTTGATCCCGATTATCACGGGCGGGTCTTTTGCCCAGCCCTTTTCCTTGGTTAAGCCATTATCTTCCAACGAGTACCGCTGTTTGTGGAGTATGTTGTTTTCACCGAAAAAACGAACTCCACAATAGTTTGGGGAGAGTGAGGTCGGGGCCGCCAGTTCCGTATTTCATGGTCTCACCGTAAGTTGCGATGTGAGTTCGATTCTCAAACATCAAATTCCGAACGCCTCATAGTCGTCGGCGCGACGCGGTTACTTGATGCTGATCTGCCATGAGTTCCTCTGAATAACCGGCCTCGGCGCGACTCATTCACGGCCCCCACAATCATGACAGGCAGATGCCGAGACGAAGTCACATTTGTTAGATTGATCGGGGCAATACTTGCGAAATAGCCGATCAACACGCTTCTCCCATAGTGTCTTGTGTGTTGCCGGCTGAACACACATGTATTCTGCAAGTCCGTCTTTTCGAATTAGTACTCTCTCAGCGAGCGGAAAGTACAGATGGTTTTCGTCACAAATGTGGATAGCGAGGAGAGTTTGAAATGCTTTCGCATTATCGATGAATCTTCGCCGCCATCCTCTCCGCTCAGCTCGGGCATCCTTCAATGCATGCTTCATCTCGCACACGAAGAGGCGACCCAAAAGATGCTGAATCCCCAATCTCTCTTGCATGCGCTTAAGTTGCCGATTTGCTGTTCGTTCCACTGCCGGGAACAGCAGTTCTTCTTCGCTGTGATGATGAATCTTGTCGCCATATTCGCTGAAGAACCGGACTATCGTTTCGAGATATCCTGAAGGGACCAGGTGCCGACCGGCGAGACACTTTCGCATTGACTCAAGAGTCGACAAACTGGCCGTGATATGTTGGTGTTCTTCGACAAGCATCTGGATGAGAGTCTTGCGGTGCTCGGGCAACCTGTTCATCACGCTTCCTCCTGTATACGGGGAGTCGGTACATTGGCGTAGGCAAACTCTCCAACAGCATCCGGCACCACCTCATGAGGTCGTGACACTCCACCCAAAGTGCTCCGTGCCAATAGCCATATCGCACCGAGCAGGCCTGTCATGAGAACGACGGCACCAGCGGTTGATACCTTATGCATCATTTCGAATTGCGCCGGGTAGACGCTTAGTGCTTTTGGCAATCCACCCAGACCGTTGACGAGCATAGGGAAGTACGTAGTCATGATCCCGATGACGATGCAGATGGCGACTGCACGTCCGGCACGAGGTGAAATGGTCCTTTGCATGATGACCGGCCACCAGTGGAAGAGGCCGGTCAGAAAAGAGAGGAAAACGAGGCCAAGGGCGATCAGGTGAAGATGACCGGTTGTCGTATAGCTGTCATGTAACATCAATCCAGTCGAGGGTATGGCGAGCATAATCCCCGCGAAGCCGCCTATGACGACGAAAATAGTCTGTAGCCCCGTAATGAGAATAGGGACTGATTTCCAACTTCTCACGCGAGACAACATGATGAACCAGCTGAGGAGTATCAGCGAGATCGGGACGACGGTAAGCAAACTAAACAGACTGCCAGCCAGAGCCAGCGGCTCTGAATCTGTCGTGACAAGCAAGTGCCTTCCCCACGCGATGAGACTGAACTGTCCCAGCATGATTCCGGCAACAATTAGTGCGCGGCGAGCAAACAGGACCGTGCCGGTGCGGGCAGCAAGTACCTCAAACGTAATCCCCAGTGCCGGCAGGAGAGTTGCAGAGGTGGCAGGACCGGCGTAAGCCCAAAACAGGTGTTGGTATTGAATGATGCCGTCACCTTCCAACAGCGAAAAAACAGGCGTCAGGCCGAAATGTTGAGAAGACAGCATGGTCAATGTGAAGAGGCGGATCGGGCTGACAATCAATACCACCAGTGATGAAACCAAGAAGAACCAAGCCAATATCGGGAGCTTCGACATAGGCAAAGTCCGATGCTTGCGGGATAGAATGGTCCGAGCAACCACGCAGTTGACTATCAAAGTCGACGCTGCTACAAAAAACAGGCCGGCTATGAGCAGCTGGTACGTGCCGGTGGCGACAGAAGGTATGGTCATTGTCCAACCCGTGTCATAGGCGCCCAATTCAACCGCAACCACGACCGCGGTGGAGCCTAAGAGATGCACGATCCAACCGACCATGTTCCATCTTGGCATCGCCATGTCTCGCGCGCCGACAGCCGACGGCAGGACAAAGTTGCCAATGACTGCCGGAATGAGAGGGATTAGCACGACGAAGGTCATCACTACCCCGTGCTGAGTTAGAATGTGCCCGAAGAACTGGCCGCTGAACAGGGTCGACGAAGCGCCCCATAGTTCAAGCTGCATGACCAGAGCTGCCGATGCGCCGACAAGCACGAACGCTCCAAACGTGAGCAAGTAGAGCAATGCGACTCTTTGTGAGTTGGCTGTTATCAGCCAGTTCACGAGATTCTTCCCGGATTGCCTTAACTGCATGGCTCCTTGTGATCTCCCATGGTGAGGTCCTTTGTGTGAATGCTCCGAGCGAACCCGAAGCGCCATTCCCTTAAAGATCCTTGAATCGGAACTTGCGGATACCAATGAACAATGGAACGATAATCCAGAGCCCCAAGGAAACCGTGGCGACGGTGACGCCCAGTGATGTTCCGAAGAACCGACTAAACACAGCACCCGTGTAACCCATAAGAGCTGCCCAATCGGTCTGAATGAGCAGGGTCACTCGCGCGAGGTCGATGGGATTGGCCATCGAGGCCAGGAGCAGCGGAGTCTCAAGCGGGTATTCCGAGAACGACATGGCCGCCATGAGTACCAGACCGTCATAAATCAAGGCCGTGAAGAGCCAGACTGCGAGTGCGGAGGCGAGCCCCTTGCCACGATCATCGAAGATGATCGCCAGCAGAAAAGAGATAGACAGGAATATGATGGTCAGAAGAGAGCCGATCGTCAATAAGAGTGTCACGGAGGTCAATTGGCCGGTCGACCAATCGCCGAGGATAGCAGTAGGAATGCCCACGCCCAATGCGAATCCGGCCACCAGAGCGACCGATAGTCCTCCAAACATGCCGAGAAAGACAGTCTTGCGCTCGACCGGTTGGGCTAACACCAGCTCTATGAATTCGCGTGAATTGTAGAAGTATATCGTGCCGAACACTGAGGACACCAACGGTATGAGGAAAAGGCACACACTCATGAGGCTGACCGCGACTTTAGCCGACTGTGCCTGCAAATGGAACAGGCCAACGGTCACTACGACAAAAAATGCGGTATAGAGTAGTCCCCAGCGATTCCGCGTGAGGTCCCTGATTGTATACCAGGCCAGGTGCAGTGTCAGCTTCATGCGGCACCCCGCTCAAGAAGGCGTGCCACGGCCACCTCGAGGCGCGGTTCGTCCGCTGCCAGTTTCAATTCACGGATCGATCCGGCAAAGCGAACTCGACCTTCAAGCAGAACCACCACATTGTCGGCGATTTCATCGAGATCGCTCATGATGTGAGTGGTGATAAGGATAGTTCGTTCCTTTTGTCTTAACGATTGAAACAACTCTTTGAGGCGAGTATTGGCGACCGGATCGAGTCCGGCAGTCGGTTCATCACAAATAAGCAGATCAGGATCGTACATACAGGCAAGCAGGACGCTCAGCTTTTGCCGGGTACCTCCTGACATCGCTCGGATGCGCTTCGACAATTCCGACTCAAGGCCGAACAGGTGAATCAATTCGGACTCCAATCGGACTTTCTCGTTCCGCAGACCTTTGACCACATCGATCGTCTCTCGTCCCGTCAGGTCCAGGGGAAAGCGGGCAATTTGCGGAACATACCCCAGAAACCTGCGGTAGTCACTCGAACCATTCAAGAGATATCCGTTTATGGTTATGCTCCCCGACGTCGGTTTGACCAGTCCAAGCAGCGATTTCATTAGGGTGGATTTACCGGAGCCGTTTGGACCGATGATCCCAGTAACTTTGCCACGTTCAATCGACAGACTGATCTCATGGAGCGCCACAAAGCGACCATAACGTTTGCGCAAGCGGCTGATTTCAATCATGTTACCGGCCTCATGCGCGGTTTGTTGTCGACCAGCGCTTCAGGCGTTAATGTTGGGATTATCCGTTCTGCCAAATTGAGAACATCGACCAAGAGACTTCGAACAAGGACCAACGTCGGGGGTTCCATTTCGACTAAGAGACTATACAGGCTTACCGGACGGAAGGGCTCGTCACCAAAGCCGTCCCGATTGAGATCAAAACCTCGGTATGGGCTCCAGTAATTGCCGGAGAAGCTGCTGAACGTCTGACGACTATTGGTCGCCACCTGAAATGTGTTGTCGATAAAGTCATTTTGTTCTATCACGCTTTGCACGCAGTTGGCCATGATTCTGATAGCCCATCCATTGGCGGTGAAACAATTTCGCTCAATATGAACGCGGTCCGAGCCCTCCATATGGATACCGACAGAGTTGCGGGTGAATCGGTTGTCCAACACGCGGCTATCCTTGATGTCCTTCAGGAGTAATCCATAGGACGCACCGCCCCAGTTGTCTTCAAAGACGTTTTCGAGCATTTCGACATCATCTGTATACATTACGGCAACACCCGCGCCGTTGCGCAGGAACCGATTACGTTCGTACCGGCAGCTGTCTGAGAACATGAAATGCAATCCGTATCTGAGATTCTGCTCGCTTGTGTTGTTCACAATCACACTGTTGGTGACAAATTCGAGATAGATACCGTCACGGTGGCCTCGAATGACATTGTGAGTGACATCGATATCGGAGCAGTTCCACAGATGGATCCCATTACCGACGGAGGTGAGTTCCTTTGACACTCCGGTGATCTCATTGTCGAGAATGCGGCAGTATCGCGACTTGGCCAGATAGATCGCAAAGAAATTGTCAGTGAATCGATTTCCTCGTATCTCGCAGTCCGTCGAGTTATTCACGAGGATAGCGGCATGTTCTTTCACAAAACTCACTGGTACGCCGCACAGCACAAAGCCCGAAACCGATGCGCCATCCGTGCTGAGTTCGAGAATCGGCCCTTGCCCGCGCGCATCAATGACTGGCCAGCCCTGACCGACCAACGTGATCCGGTTTGTGATGTGTAGGCCGTACTCCTCATAGCGTCCAGCAGAAACTCGAATGGTATCCCCCGAGACAGCCTGCTCTATCGCGGCTGCGATCGTCTGTACGTGACCGGTAGGGTGTACTGAAATGACAGCAGCGTTGCCGGCCGAAAAGCAGAAGATGAAAACTGCGCCGCCACGCCGGACGCAGCCGATCAGAAACTGCATAGTCTGAAGTAAGCGCCAGGGAATGCGCAACCGCCGGTGCATCACTGTTTCTCCGTCAGCTTCCATGTCTCGGCAACCAGTTTCTTCACTGCATTCCAGTCCAGGACGGCACCGCCTACCGATGCAATCAGGGCGACGGCATCAGACTGGGAGGCGACCGCAACCAGTCCGACACCCATTGGGCTTTTCTGTTTTTCGGTAGCGACAACCACGGCTACAGACACTTCAAGAAAAGTGCCGGGATGTCCGAAGTCAGTGACCCACCGTGAATGAACCTGCCCTATCGTCTGTTTCGATTTCATATCGTCAGCTGCAAGACATTCGATTGAATCGTATTTGTATATCTTCCCCTTGCCAGTGATCGATTCCGTGCCGAATTTCTCATCGGCAATGGTCATCTTACAGTAAGCACACTGGTCCGATCCATATCGTATGGGTGACGGCCCAGAAGGGCTGCAGGAGACAGCCAGACCGAGGAGAAGACATGCCAGCATCCCGGCGGCAGGGCCGGTCTTCGGCGGAACCACACGGCGCACTCGACTGAATTCATAAAACCAGACCAACCCTCCCAACACAAAGGAGGCCATAGCAAACCATCCCCCGACTCCGGGAAGAGAGATGGCCTTGAAGTTCAGGAGCTTCTTGGAGCCGATCAACGGGGGCTGATAGCTCATTCCTGGGACCTTGATAATGGCATGGTGGGTATCCAGGTTGTGTCCGTAATCGTACCCCCAAAGATAGAAATCAATAAGACCCGCTGTCGCGACTGCCAGAAAGAGCACGAGCCAGATCATCAAAAGCATCCGTCTCCCCACAGCCGCTACGAGCAAGCCTGCGATCATCACACCGCGCATGATCCACGGCATGATACTCAGTTCCGGAATCGATTCTGGTTTGATCTGTTTCATGCCGATGTAGTGATTGAGATTATTGATCTTGTTCAGATCACCAGGGTTCTGTCCCTGCATCTGGTTAATCCATATTTCCAGTCCGAGCCCTTCGGGATACTGGGGAGCATCGAGAGATATCTCCCAGAGAGGGAAGAAGTAGGTGAGGGACAACAGCAAGGCAGCGACCACCAGAAGCAGACGTGACAATAGGTGCATGCGGCCTTGCCGTGCTCCAGCAGTACTTTCCTGGCTCGATTGCATAGCAGGCCTCACGGAGTCCACGGGATCGCCTTTGGCAAGATCAGGTACCACGTAATTCTCTTTCGTTGTCAGGTTGACACACGAATCCAGCCCTGCATCTCCTGATGGAGCGCTGAACAGAAATCGGTGCAATAGAACGGGATCACTCCGGCCTGTTTTGGCTCCCACAGAATAGTGCGCGTCTGCCCAGGCATGATCAAGAGCTCAGAGTTGTTTGCACCCATTACACTGAAGCCGTGCGGCGCGTCCCAATCCTGTTCCAAATTGGTAACGTGGAAATACACTTTATCGCCGACCTTGATACCCTCAATGTTGTCCGGCGCAAAGTGGGTGCGAATAGTGCTCATATACACATGAACGTTCTTTCCATCCCGTTCGACTCTGGCCTGACCTTCGGCCTGAATTGCGAACGGGTTTTTGTTGTCTTCGATCGAATACCAGCGAACGGACTTGTCCTTGATCAAAGTCACCGGACAGGCCTGTGCGTAGTGCGGCTCGCCAATCGTTGGGAAATCGAGCAGGAGCTTCATCTTATCGCCGGTAATGTCAATCAATTGCGCCGACTGAGTCAGCTCCGGACCAGTTGGCAGGTACCGGTCTTTGGTGATCTTATTGAGCGCCACCGCATACTTGCCGTATGGTTGTTTGGTGTCGCCACCGGGGATCATCAAGTGACCAATTGAGTAGTACGTGGGAATGCGGTCAACTACTTCCCAGGTCCCCAGCTTCCATTTGACGATTTCTGAAGACAGAAACATTGACGTATAGCCGAATCCTTGTCCGTCAAACTCCGTATGGAGCGGGCCGAGGCCTGGTTCCTTCACTTCACCGGCCAACACAGATTCGTATTTAACGATTGGAATGCCGTCGAGCTCTCCTTCAAATGCTTTGGCCTCAACGGCAGATTTGAATTTGCTGAACGAATGGACGGGAATCAGAGCGGCAAGTTTGCCGCCAGCAACAATGTACTCGCCCGAAGGATCCACGTCGCAGCCATGTGGCGACTTGGGTGTAGGAATGTAGTAAACCAGACCGGGATTGTCCTTAGCCACCAGGACCGGGACCTCGGATATTACCTCGCTTTGAGCGACATCAGCATGGTCCATATAATTGTGATAGTGAGGCGCCTTCCAGATCTGGCCTTTCCCCTGCGCGATCAGTTCTTCGGCCAGCTTCCAATTGACCGCAGCGACGAAATCCTTGTCGTTTTGCGACGCATTCACTTCGAGCTGGGTATTGGCCTGCTCGGAGTTATAGGAGCTGAAGAACGACCAGCCATACGACGGTCCCTTGCCGGAACGTGATAGGTCGTAATTGATCCCTGGCACCAGGATCTGGAATGCGATCTTCATTCGCCCGGTCGCAGAATCGACTTTGATATAGGAGATTGTCCCTTTGAAATTCTGTTTGTACGAACTGATCGGAACGTCTTTCTGGGGAATCGGAACGCTAAAGCGGGTCGAGGCCACCACATACTCGGTGTTGGGAGTCAAATACGGAGAACCATGGTTGCCGCCCGAGTTTGGGATCTCAATAGTCTCAACCGTTTCAAACGTGGTTAAATCGAGTCGCGCGATGCGAGGCGTATTGTTGCCATTGATGAAGAGCCAGCGTCCATCGGTCTGACCGTCAGTTACGGAGAGTTGGGGATGGTGCGCATCATCCCAGGGAATAAAACCATGTGTAGTCATCAGGAGTGGCTTGGTCTCCTCGGAGTATCCGTATCCTTTCTCCGGGTCCTGGCTGAATACCGGTATGACCCGGAAGAGCCGTCCGGAAGGGAGGCCATACACAGATACTTGACCGCTAAATCCGCCCGACATGAAGGCGTAAAACTCGTCGTAGCTGCCAGGTGCAACGTAGACTTTGGTGGCGGCATCTCCGAATCCGCCGGCCTCCTGCTTTTGTGAGCAGCCGGCTCCTCCTAACACGACGGCTATTATGAGCACTCCGGCGTTACATAGGAAACGGCTCAGTTGATTCATTGGAATCCTCCTCGTAGGATTTCTCATTGTGTAAGTTGTGCCTAATTGCCCGGCGGAGGTGGCGGCGTGCCAAACCCCGGCTGCTGTTCGATGGATACGGCCGGCTTGTCAGCCTCAGAGCGCAGGAAGTTCAGCAGCTCTTCAGCGTTTTCCCTCGTAATCCCCTGTATGGTCATGTATTGGGCGTATTGGGCGACGAGCTTTCTTCCGTCCGGGTGAAGTTTGCCCATTTGCTCTGGATTCAATATCTGATTGAGTATGTATTCCGGAGAGCGGCGCTTGGACACGTCGCGAAGCATGGGACCGGTCTTCTTGTGATCGAGATAGTGGCACGTCGCGCACTTCTTTATGAATATCTCTCGTCCGGAGGCAGCCTTAGTAGGATCAACCGGCACCACTTGGATTTCTTCGATGATAGGTCCAATGCCGTGCTCAGTTTCCCAACTGGTGAGGCGCCCGGTGGCCCAGCGGGCCTGGCGCTCGACGTCTGTCTCGGGTTTCGACGAACAGCCGCTTACAAACCAGCTCACCATGAGCATGGCAAGCACGGCTATGAACAGGGGAAGCAGTCTTTTCATGTCTCTATCCTCATGAATTAGTTAGTTGTGACGAACGAGATTTCAGCATACACTAGGTGATATTCAGGATTTCGGAGTATGATATCTGAAACAGACCAACTTGACCGCCCCATAGGAGTGTTCATTCTGATACCTCAGTTGCGAAGTGAGTTCGTTGCTAATTCTTTGGCCAGGCTTGCCATTGTTGTTTTCTCAAACATTCTATGCAGATCTTGTCTGCGTTTCGCCCAAGCGTCGTGGAGCGGACAAGGTGTCTTTTCGCCGCAGCCAGGGAGCCCCAATGCGCATCCTTCGAAAAGTGCCATTCCGTCTACGGCTGCTATCACATCCACCAATGTGATCTCCTTCGCCGGTCGAGCCAATCCCACGCCTCCGTTGGGACCCCGAAACGATTCCATTATTTTTGCTTCCGTAAGAAGCTGCATGATCTTGGTCAGGAAGTGAAACGAGAGGTCCAACTCTTCGGAGAGCTCCCGAATCGGGATAAATTTACGGCCGTCCTTGATTTCCTTGGTGGTCACCAGGAGCGAGGCTCGAATCGCATATGTACAACCCTTTGAAAACAGCACAATCAGTTCCAGATTTAGGAGTCTTATATCTGTATATATCGACATTTTGGGTGTTCGTCAAGAGTATTTTGACTCTTTTTTTTATGTTCAGCTGCCGAACGAGAGTCTGCCAAATTCGCGGTCGCTGACATCGAGAGTAAGCGCAGGCACGGCTGAAGGTCCTTGGAGATTCGACAAAACAACGCGTAACAACTTCTGTCCCAGTCGGTTACCGGAAGATACCTACCCGATTTTTGGGACGGGTGCCAAACTGACAGATTGCCGAAATGCACGGTCATTGGTTGCGCCAGAGGAGCTTGATCAAGCGGCGCTTTCGATCACCCAGTTGCGGAATGCGTCTCGTAGACCCCGCATTGATTGAAATTCAGGCCCTTTGGCGAGGAGTTGAAGGTGCTTTTTGTTTATGCCCCCTGGGAATGAATCCAAGTGTAACAATTGAATTGCTTGTCACTTGCCGAAGCCAACAATTTTGCGAGTAGTTCGATTTGCCGGGCCCCGGGCTTGTGGCACTAACGAAGCATTATCCGGAATTGAGTGACATCGGAGTCGCTCGTGAGACTAAAACGAAATCCGTGCTGGGTGAGCACTTCGGAAGCAAAGGTCAGGCCAATTCCCTGGCCGCCAACTTTTGTCGTAAAAAACGGGGTGAACAAATTTGCCGATACTTCCGGGGAAACACCTGCGCCAGTATTCTCAATGCTGAGATACGACCCATCCGGTGAGGATCCGGCAGCGACGACAATCCGGCCGTCATGACCGATCGCTTCAATCGCATTCTTTAGTATATTGACCAGCACGTGCTCCATTTGACCAATATCTATTCTCACCGGAAGACCATCACAGTCTATGCGCCATTCCACACGTATTTGGCGTCGCTCCAATTCTGGCCGATGCAGTGCGATGCTGTCACGTACCAATGTCAACAAGTCGCTATCCTGCAGCTGCGGCGAAGGAAGCCTGACGAGATCGCCGAATGCTTTCAAAAAGCTGTTAAGATGTTCCGTCCGGGTAATGGCAATATTCAACGCGCCTTCAAAGTCGGCACGATCTTCCGACCGAATCTGTTCTGCGTAGTTCAGACACGAATGGAGTAACGAAGTGGCCGCGCCAATAGAATTATTGACCTCGTGAGACATGAGGCGAATCAATTTTTCATACGATGCCTTCTCGAGGCGGCGAAGTTCTTCGGTCAATTCTTCGAACATCACAAATTCTCGCGGAAAGCCGCGGTCCATCAGTTGTGACTTTGAGCACTTGATCTGTCGCCTGCCCGACAGAATCACTACCGTTGACTGGTTTATTGGCAGATTGGAAAGCTCCGTCGCCAACGGTGAATCAATATCAGCCAGCTTGTGTCCTTTCAACTGTTCGGCACTGGCTGTCAGAATGCGTTCTGCGGCCGGGTTAACCAGATCGATGCGGCGATCGAAATCGCAGGTCAGCACTCCGGCAGGGGATGCATCGAGCAGTTTTTCCAGAAAAAACTCCTGCTCCTGCAATCGTATTCGTTCGTTCTGGAGGCTTTCAGCAATAGAGTTATAAAGGTGTACGAGGCGATCGACCTCAGGATGTCCCACCGTACGGAACTTGGATTGAAAATCCTGTTCTTTAAGAAATTCGGAGCCGAGGGCACTCACATTGGGGGGATTGAAGATCCGGTTGTACAGCGCAATGGCTGCCGCCAGCGAGACCAGGAAGCATGCTTCAATTGCGTATAACCAAAACCGATTCTCCCGAAGAAGCCAGACCGCGGTCGCAGCCACCACCAGATGAATCAGCACCAGATAGACAATGACCCATCGCCTGAGGGTCATGTCCGGATCCCATACTTCTCAAGACGGCGATAGAGCGCCGCCCGACTTAAGCCCAGCGCTTCAGCGACGCGCGTCAAATGGCCATCGTATCGAGTGAGACATTTGACGATCATCGTCTTTTCCATCTCCTCGAGCGTCATGCTACCGGGGTCGGCATGCTCGGGACGCATAACCTCTGCTGCCGGCATCTTCATCGCCAGTTCAAAGTCGGCTTTGTCGAGGTAGGTATGGGTCGAAAGCAGCACGGCTCGCTCTATAGTCTGGCGAAACTGTCTGACATTTCCCGGCCAAGGCTGCCGCGACAGCCAATGCAGTGCAGCAGGTGAAATAGTGGAACGGGGACTGTGATATGCTTCTCCAATATTTGTCAGAAAGTAATCAACCAGCAAAGGGATATCACCGATGCGTTCCCGTAAGGCCGGTAAGTGGAGCGTAATCAGATTGAGGCGGTAGAGCAAGTCTTCACGCATTTGCCCGTCGGCCACCATTTGAGGGATATCGCGGTTCGTGGCGGAAATTACTCGGACATTGACCGTCCGAGGTTTGCTGGCACCGAGCACCTCATACGTTCTGTCTTGAAGCACTCGCAGCAATTTCACCTGGCAGGCGGGATCGAGGTCGCCGACTTCATCGAGGAAGATCGTGCCGCCATGTGCCATTTCAAAGCGTCCCTGACGATCCTGCCGCGCATCGGTGAATGCACCCTTTACGTGCCCAAACATCTCGCTTTCAAAGAGAGAGGATGATATACCACCGAGGTTCACCTTGACATAGGGTGCTTTGTTGCGGCGGCTGTTGCGGTAGATTGCCTCGGCTATGATTTCTTTGCCGGTGCCGGTTTCACCCGTTATTAGTACCGAAGCATCAGTGGGAGCGATACGTCCCACCAATTCGAGTATTTTCAGTAAGTTCGAGTCTTCGCTGATTATACCGGTCAGGTCATAGCGATGATCGAGCTCTGCTCGCGTACAATTCTTCTCCGACCTACCTGCTTCTTGTACAGTCGAGACTTCCAAAGCTGTCCGTATCACCTGCAGGAGTTGATGATTGCTCCATGGTTTAGTGATAAAGTCCGCGGCGCCCGCCTTGATTCCCTGGACCGCCAATGATATTGAGCCCCAGGCCGTGATAAGCACTATCGGGGTCGACGGCGCATCCGCTTTGATATGAGCCAAAAGGTCCAACCCCTCCTGGCCCGTCGTCTCACGGGAGAAATTCATATCCTGCAGGACCAGGGAAAAGCGCTCGCGCTTGCACAGCGCACGTGCTTCTCCGGGTGTCGAAGCTGCACGGGTCGCATATCCATGCTGTTTCAACAGCAGGGTCAGGGAGCTTACTACTGCAGAATCGTCATCAACTATCAGAATCATGACACTTCATTTCGCGAATGTCTGATGCACCACCCATATCTACTTCAATGTAAGACGATGTGACACGAGCCCCAAACCTATTTCGAATCTCCTAATCCGCGTGCAGCGCCTCAATTGGCTGTATCTGAGTGGCCAGTCGACTGGGATAGAGCGCGGCGCAGAGCATGATCATATACATCAACAACAACGAGATCAGTATAGCGACCATATATACCTGCCAACCGACCGACTGAAACACCCCGAGGAGCGGAAATTGAATTACCACGAGCGTCCCAAGCAACGTTCCCGCCGACGCTATGATTATCAATTCAGCCAGCACCTGACGATAGATATCGTGGGCGGATGCGCCGAGCGCTCGCCGCAGCCCGATCTCCGCCTGCCGGCGGGTCACGTTTTGCCACAGAACTCCGATCAGCCCCAGCGCCACCATGAGGATCAGGTTCGCGGCGATAAAACCGCCCGCAAGCAACAGCGCAATCCTCTTCTTGAAATTGCTTTGCCTCATATCTGACAGTGTCTCCACTTCAAACGACCAGTGTTTAACGGCATTCTGAAGCCGGGACGCAATGTCCTGCTGCACCGAAGGCGAAGTACCCGGCCGCATGCGCAACAGAAAAGTGCGCGGTGGGCGATGGGTCGTATCGTCCAGGTTGATCCTGAAGAAGGCATAGTTGCCCTCTCCTGAGAGTTCGCCGTCCTTTCGGAAGCCCTCCACTACGCCTACGACGCGCCAGTCGCCATCTCCAAGTTCCCCATCCAACAACTGGCCTATCGGGTCTCTCCCGCGGAACAGCTCCGCTGCCAGGCGGCGATTGATGACCACTGGCCGAAAGGTCGAGGCGTCATCCGACTGCTCAAACCACCTTCCCTGTACTACGTTAACTCCGAGGACCTTGTTCAGGTCGTCCGTCACTTCTCCTCGGGACCACTCTATGGTCGGGCCACCCCGGTCGATGACGGTAATAGAGTTCCCAAAAGAGTATGGTGGGTAGTTCATGCCGGCAACAGCTTCCACTTCAGGGAAGGAGCGCAGGGCCAGTTCAACTTGCCGGGCTGACTCTACCATATCGGCCGACCAGTAGTCGTCGCTCTTTTGTTTCACATCGACAGTAACGCTCCAGACGTTATTGAATTCGAATCCGAGCGGACGGCTATAATTGCCATACGAATAAACTGCCGCTGTCACCACAGCCATCAATACCAAAAAAGATATAAAGACTTCGGCTATGAGTAACGTATTCGACGCTTTTCTTTGCCAGAAGAGTTTGAGTAGATGAGCTATCATTGGACTTTTCCTCGCAATGCTTCAACCGGGTGCATGCGCGACATCCGCCACGCCGGGTAAACTCCGGCGAAGAGGCCGAATATGGTCGTAATGAGCAGGCTGTAGCCAAGAATACGGAAATTGATATGAAACTCGGCGTAGGGAACAAACCCCGACGATGAAAGCACCTGCAGCCCGATCGCCGAGACGACCAGCGCAATGGCGCCACCAATGAGCGTCAAGATGAGATTCTCGATTACGAATTGACCTATGAGGCTTATAGATGACGCTCCAAACGCTTTGCGGACACCTATCTCTGATGCCCGCTCGAGAATGCGACTGACATTGATATTAATCAGGTTAATAGTGGGGAGCATCATGAACATGACCATAAGTCCGACAATCAGCGACAAGAGCACTACGGGATGGCTCTCCTGCATTCCCGAGCTGAAGGCCTCTCGCGACAGCGATTCGAAAAACGTCTCCGGCGCGCCGGCCATCCGGTTGTATACACCCATGTTCGAAAAATCCACGCGCTCCAGGTTAGCAGCGAAATCAGCTTTTATGCGAGGGAAATCTGACTTGTCCCGGGCCAGAATCATTGCCTGGAAGCCGCCCATGAGTTGTGACTTATATACATCGTTCTGGGCTGTCCCAATTGGTACCCAGATATCAGCAAAGGGAGTAAAGCGCAGGGAGGGCACATCGCGTACAACTCCAACTACTCTGAAGGACTGGCCGTCGGCGTCTATACTCTTCCCCAAGGCAGACGGCGCACCGAAGAATTTATGGGCAGTAGAGGCATTGACAACCGCCACCCGATTGCCGGAATGATCATCCTCCTCGCTGAATGGGGAGCCCTCGATGAATTCAAAATCGAGAATCCGCCAGTAATTGCCGTCGGTTTGCTTAACCCAGAGTTTCAACTTCTCGTTTTTCAGATAAGTGGCAACACTTTTTGCTTCTGAGAATATGGAAACCAGCTCGACATCGGGCAGCGTCCTGACATACTTATTCAGGAAACCATATCCAGGCTCACCTGAGGACCGTTGCTCGGGGCCGCTTATCATCATCGTATAGACGCCAAGAGTGCGATCAAGCCGTGATTCCGGTGGCTGAGGGCCAAAGACATGGTCTAACAGCGATGTCGCCATGATCAGCATCACCAGGGTAAAGCTGACCGCAAAGAGGCTGATGAAGGTAAAGAAACGCCGCCGATTCAATACCTTGAGTGCTATGATGAGGTAATTCTTCAGCATTTGGCCTAACTCACCTGGCGGCCATCAAAGAGCCGGAGTGTTCGTTGTGTCCGATCAGCCATCCGCTGGTCATGTGTCACCATGACCACCGTGGTCCCTTCGTTCCGGTTCAGATCCAACAGAATATTCATGATTTCATCCCCCATCTGACTGTCGAGATTGCCGGTCGGCTCATCAGCCAGCAGTATGCGAGGAGTCCCGACTATGGCGCGGGCGATTGCCACACGCTGCTGCTGTCCACCAGACAACTGCGATGGAAAATGGCGCACGCGCGAAGACAACCCCACACGGTCGAGTGCTTTCAAAGCAAGTTCTCTCCGTTGAGATCCGGATAGACGGCGATAGAGAAGAGGAATCTCAACATTATCAATCACCCGGAGATCATTGATAAGGTGAAACGATTGAAATATGAACCCTACATGCTCGTTCCGTATGCGGGCGAGTGCTCTATCGGCGTACGATTCGATCTTCTTGCCATTGAGCGCAATTCCGCCCTTACTTGGCGTATCCAATAATCCTATGATATTCAAAAGAGTGCTCTTGCCTGACCCCGAAGGCCCCATGACGGCAATGAACTCACCCTGCTTTACAGTCACATTAATATTGGCAAGGGCCTGAGTCTCTATCTGATCGGTATGGTAGACCTTGTCTACCCGTTCCAGTCGAATCATATCGCCTCCGCTATGTTGATTTTGCATGGATTCACTTTTGAGTAACGGTTTCATCAGTCGATGCGCACCGCTTCTAGATGTTCATATTCACGCATGTCAGAGATGAGTACCGTGTCACCCGGATGCAGACCGGAAATTATCTCGATATAATCGTAGCCGACCAGGCCAAATTGGACATCGATCTTAACTGCCACTCCATCCCGTTTGACAAAGACAAACTGATGTGTGGTCAGTTCACCTGTTTGGCCGCGTCGGATGCGAAGGACTGACTGCTTCTGCGCCGCCACGATATACACGTCCGCTTTGAGGTTGGGGTGGAGACGGGCGTCAGTAGGATCGGCCAGCGCGACTTCGAAAGTCATCACCCCTGACTGGATAGAGGGATTGACCGCAGTGACGATGCCATTCAGGGCGCTGTCATTTACGATGACTCGTGCCGGCAAGCCAATGGTAAGTTTTCCTGCATGCACATCGGATGCGGTTCCCTGGACATGAAATGACGCCAGGTCGGAGATCCGGGCGATTTGGTCTGACTTGCGTATCGCAGCCCCCTCCTGGCCGATCACCCATGTAAGCACACCTGCCTGGTCGACTCGGGTTGATGCCGCATGGAGGAGTCGCTGTCTCTCCGCTTGTTCTTTACGAAGTAGTCCAATTTCGGTTTCGAGGTTGGCCAATTTGGATTTTGCGACTAACTCGCGATTCTGGAAAGACGTCTCAAGTTGCACGAGTTCGATAGCAGCAACCCTCTGCTCCAGCTCGGCCTGGCCCACTTGTTCGCCGGAAGCTCCGCCGAGCGTGTACAGCTTGCGAAGTTGATCGGCTTTGCTTGCCAAAAGGTCTGCCTGCAACTTTTTGATCTCACGGTGGCTGGCGAGGTCACTCCGCTCATTCTGCAATTCCAAGTCGACTTGGGCGAGTTCATTTTCCTTCAGCGTAAGGTTATCAGTGGTGCGTTCCAATGCCAGGTGCGCCTCGCTCGTATCCAGGAGCAGGATCTGATCACCAGGAGCAAGTTTGTCGCCGACATGTCGCAGTACTGCTATTACCCGACTGTCGATTGGGCTCGTAATGACCTGTTCGTGGGCGGGGAGAATGATCCCCGTCGCGGGGATAGACGCTTCTACGGTTCCGATATCGGCGACCGAAGTACGGATTACTGTGCGGCTCACCGAGGGCCGTATTCGCGTGTAGAGCACGTAGCATGCTATGGCGACGACGAGGAGAATGGCGACCACGCGTGTGATCGATTTCCAACGGCGGCGACTGAGTACGGCGGGATCAATGAGTCGATCGGTAGTTGCAAGTGGGCACATGGATTGTTTGTGTCGCAACCCGTGTGCCAAGGTTTTGGTTGTTACGATAGAAGAGGTTACGGGGATTCACCGAGGCCGCGTACGACCACTATCGGGCGATTCGTCCGGAAATGAACGATATGCTCTTTGTTTGGCGTGTGACCAGTTTCACCGCCGGGGACTTAGTCAGGCCTTTCAGCTGTTCACTCTGCGCTTTCCCTAACCCAGTTGCAGAATGCGTCTCGTAGACCCCGCCGTGTGCTGGACTCGTCAATAACCATAGTCGTCATTCCGCCGTTGATTTGACGTCTTCTCGACGATTCATCTTTCTGTCTCGAAATAGATAACCTTGTTTCCGGACACCCGAAGTACGTTGACTTATGTGACCATAATAGGTACTTTGGGACTACGCACCAAGGTAACCGGTGGAGTTGGCAGGCTGAATTCCAGGGCCGGCCGGCAGGCCTTCGACCCGACTCCGGTAACATGGTCTGAGCAGACCTGCAATCTTCATTCGACAGCATTGTTGGACAGCGCGCGATCATCATTAGACGCCCGCGTGGCGATTCTTGAGGATTGAAAGGACGCGATAATGCGACTTGAATTACGAATTCTGTTCCTCACCATTGCCGTACTCATCTCTCCAATTGTCAGCAGCCTTGCGCAACCTTCGATCGAACCGCTTGTAGGGAAAGACGCCGAGCGAATCTGGTTTGACTTCGACGCGCGCGGGCGGCTCGACCCCGACCCTTACGCGTCCGATTATCGCGGTGGGAATGTTTCTTTCCGCGTCTCAGGTCTCCTCGAACCGACAGAGTATGATGATTCATCCATGATCGGCTATGGCAGCTGGGAGCTCCCCTTTACGCTGTCCATTGAACCCTGCAAAGTCATCGACCCGACCGACGGTTCCGTGACGACCGAATCGAGTTGCCGCCGAAATGCGCAGGGAAAGATTATCATCAACCTCCGCTTCAATCTCGAAACCGGTTTGGGCGAGCTTGCCCTCAATTCCTCTGGTCTTATGTCCTGCGTCGCCGGAAAACCTCCGGATCGTTATAATCCAGAAATAATGTACTATATAGGAAGCATCGAAGACCGCGAAATACACCCAAATCCTCCTCTGATGCTTACTCGGGCCGACCTTGAAGCCGAATTCGAGAAGAATTGGTCATGGGATATGGAGAGTATGGGCATGGCCCGTTTTACCAACTGCCCGCTGCTCTGGAATATCAACATGACTCTCAGCTCCAAACCGCCAGAAAAGGCCAAAGTCTCAATTGCCGGTTGCGCTAATATTATGATCGGCGTCAGCGCCAACCTGACCGCCACCGTCGAGCCCGAAACTGAGGGGACCTACACCTGGTTCAGCGAGCCATCCGATGTTTTCGATATCTCCGGCTCCGGCTCATCTGCCACCGCCGCTGGCAAGAATGCCGGACATGCCACCATTCGGGTCGAATTTCAACCAAAGAAGGGTAAGAAAGTAGAGGGGAAACTATCGGGAAGCGTCGTCGAACTCTTATCCGTCAACGGTGGGGCCGACATTCCTGTAATTGGCATATATGATGAAAACGGCGTCGAAAAACCTCCCGTTCAAGTCCCAATTCAGCAAGATCCGCCCGAAGGCGACCTCCTGAGTTTTCCGGTTGCCGATGCTGCCATCGCCTCCGTTCAAAATCTCGGAACTTCGCTGGCGATTCAGGGAGTCAAGGAAGGGGTGACCTCTGCGCGCGGCCAGACTGGATGCGGAGATCAGGATGAGCATCTGATCACTATTCAGGTTGTTCCGTGCGACAAGGAGACTATCCAGAAATTGAGAGATCGGTTGAAAGAGCTCAAGGCCCAGTGGGACGAGCTCCGCGCGGAAAACGATCGACTTCTCAAGAGCCCCGAGTTTACCCGAGCCAAACACGAATTCGACAAGAATCTGACGAAATGCTGGGTAAAAGTATTCAGCATATTGGCGTCGGGCCTGGGGGCGGTCGAGGGGGCGGTAAGTGGCGCCGCGCCGGGTGTGACCGACCTCGATAATATCGCCGACATGCTGGGGGATTTCTATGACGCTACAGAGGAGGGGACGTGGGAAGGCAATTGGTCGCTGTGGAACATGTACAAGAACTATCAGATCGGCGCCGCGAAGAAAATGACGCTCGGAATCGCCAATGACGTCATCGAGTACGGCGAGGCCTGGTTTGCGGTAGAGGACGCCCTTCAGGTGATTAAGGAAGTCGTCAAGACTCTCCAGGAAAATCGGATGAGGTACAAAGAGGTTCGGAACCAGCACGATGAAATCGACCGCCGGCTGGTGGAGCTCTGCAATGACTTCGGCGACGGTAGCGAGGAGCCGGGAGGATCGGAGCCGGGCCAGCCGCAGCAACCCCCGACCGAACCGAAGGGTGGCGAGCCTTCCAAACCATCCGGCGGCGCACCCCCCCCCACTGAACCGGGTAGTGATCAACCTCCGACCGATCAGCCATCGGGCGATGGCGATCAACCGCAGTCCCCAACCGACGACGACAGCGGCGGCGGGGACGAACGATATCTTTTGGGATCCCCCTTTCCCGCCTGGTTCGCCACCAAGCTCCGGCGGATTCCCGATCGACTGTGAGTGCGACCAATGGAGTAAGTCGTCATCAGGCAGTCGGACCGGTTTGGGCCCGGTCGGCCGCGGTATCGATATACTCAACTTCTGCATGAAGCGGTTTGAGCAGGAAACGCTGAATCCGCTGAAAGCCGTCAATGACTCGACTCAACTGTTGCTGGTTGAAATCGAAAACTGCCTCGAACTTCCGGAAAACCAGCGGGCCGAGCTGTTCCGCGGCCTGCTGCCCCGCATCGGGCAACTGAAGGAGCGATTTACCGGTCTCGGTAACGATGTGATGACGTTCTCGACCGAATCATCGAAATGCGGCGGCGCGCCGAACGGGATGGCCGACGCTATCGAGCAAAACGGAACGCTGGAAAGCTCCGGTCAAGGAGCGATGACCAAATAGCATTTTCAATAGTGCTCGACTAATCAAGGAGTCTGTTATGAAGATCAGAACTACCCTTTTGGTGATCCTGCTCGGACTGGCGATGGTCTTTCCGGCGGCGGTGTGTGCGCAGGAAGAGGAAGAATCCGTGCCGGTGGCCAAAGACACGCCGTATTTTTCCGGGATGCCGAACTACCAAATCACCGACGCCTATGACAAGGCATTCGATGACTACCGTTTCTATGACGGCAAGGACTGCATTACGGTGGAAGGAAGGAAGTCGCATCGGGCGTACACGTTTGGCGGTGACGGTGAGTCAGCAAGTGAACTCCAAATCGCACGCAACTATGTCAACGCGATCAAAGAGATGGGTGGCACCGTCATCTTCGACGGAATCTGCGAAAATGCCGATTGCGCCGAAAACTGCGGCAGTCGTATGGTGGTCAGCAAGATTGTCAAGGGGGGGCAATGAACTGTGGGTCGAAGTCGTGCCGTTCAATGGCGGCGGTGATTACTATATCACGCTAATAGCCAAGGAATCGATGAAGCAGGAGGTGACAGCGAGCGGCATGCTGGATGCTCTTAATCGGGACGGCCATGTAACTCTGTATATCAATTTTGACTTTGGCAAGTCGGTTATCAAAACCGAATCTATGCCGATTGTTGAGCAAATCATACAAATGATGAAGGCCAACGAATCCCTTGAACTGAATGTCGAGGGACATACTGACAGTGTGGGAGATTCGAAATCGAATCAAGTCCTCTCGGAGGGCCGGGCCAAGGCGGTGGTCGGGGCAATCGTCTTCGGCGGTATCGACATGAAGCGCCTGAGCGCCGTCGGCTTCGGCGAAGAGAAACCGATCGCGAGCAATGATACGGAAGAAGGCCGAGCCAAGAACCGGCGGGTCGAGCTTGTCAGGCGAACGATCAATCCCTACACCGATACGACTAGCCGCAACTCTTCCGAGCATTTTGGCGTTCCGGTCTATCCCGGAGCGACACTGGATGTAGAACAGACTGAATTCGCCAAGTTCCACCTGGGGATTGCCGTGTTCGTGTATCGGACGGGTGACAAGCCGGCTGCGGTGAGCGCCTTCTATATGAAATCAAGCGGACTGAAGCCCCTTGGAGCCGATGAGACTTCCGCCGTTTTTGTGAAGGATGAGGAAGGCAGTTCGGTTAGAGTCGCCATATCAGGTCCCTGGACCGATCCCAAGACCGGCGAATCTCACTCGGACACTATGATACAGATATTGAAGGGCGAATAACGCGATCTGGCGTGATAAGTGGTCCGGACAGCTGTGCCGAGCTGTAGTGCGGAAGTGGCCGGGCCAGTTTTTCCAGGCCACGTTTCTCCCGTTCTCTTAATAACTGAAGCTTGAAGGGACTTTCGCGACAAGCTTCGTTCACGAGTAGTTATCTTCCGTTCCGTTTCTCCAGCCACCCAATAGTCCCACACCAGGCTCTTGAAAGCGACATGAGGTTTGGGACGGTGCCATCAGCCATACCAATCTCATTCTCCCGAGCGGGAGATTTTTTGTTGGCATCTTGCCGGATATTTTCGACATAATTGCAAAACATGGTTGTAGGGCGTACGTTCTGTGAACGTCATCGATAAATACGGGAGAGAATCACAATGAGTCTCGGGAGCAATATACTAACTGCCGTTGGGAATACGTCATTAGTGCAGCTGCACAAGGTTGTCCCTCCCGGTTGTGCGAAGGTGTTTGTCAAACTGGAGTGGGAAAATCCGACCGGCAGTATGAAAGACCGCGCGGCCCAGGCAATGATCGCACGGGCTGAAGAAGCCGGCCGACTTAAGCCGGGCGACACAGTTGTGGAGTACACCGGTGGCAGCACGGGCATTTCGCTTGCCTTGATCTGTGTAGCGAAAGGATATCATCTTCATATTGTCTCCTCCGATGCCTTCAGTCATGAAAAGCTGCAGCATATGGCGGCTTTCGGTGCCGAACTCGCGCTGGTACCAAGTGAAGGTGGCCTCACGACAAAGAAATTGATTCTGGATATGATTGAAGCTGCCAGAGAGATCAGTCATCGACCGCACACCTACTGGACTGACCAACTCAATAATCTCGACAGTATCTCAGGCTACTTCCCTTTGGGCGAAGAGCTCTGGAGCCAAACCAACGGCAGACTGGATGCCTTCGTTCAATGTGTTGGTACGGCCGCTTCATCGCGGGGCGTAGCGACGGTGCTGAAGCGATACAATCCCAGGCTAAAGATGATAGTCGTGGAGCCCGGCGAATCCGCAGTGTTATCGGGCGGTCAGGCCGGACCTCATAAAATTGAAGGGGTGGGTATAGGATATACTCCGCTACTTTGGGATCCAAGCCTTGTCGATGAAATTATTGCGGTGAAAACGGAAGACGCCAAGGCCATGGCCAGGCGATTAGCCCGTGAAGAGGGTCTGTTTGCAGGAACGTCATCGGGAGCAAATGTCGTTGCCGCCATTCAGGTCGCGAAGAGATTGGGACCACATGCAAGCATTGCCACGTTGATGGTGGATTCCGGTCTGAAATACCTGAGTACGGATGTCTGCGGAAAAAGACCGACAGCTTCGCCATAGCATGGTTCACTTGCGGCTGATTCAAACGAATGATGAGTCGATTCCTCTGTGCTCTCCGCGCTGCGCGTTGTTCAGAGCCGGGTGCAGGGTACAATCATAATAAACCCGAACACGCGTATTGCGAAAGCAGTAGAAACAACGAACTACTAAGCCCAAATTCGTTTTTCACGCAAGCAGAGTCGGCTCATCGCTTGATCGCAATGCCCACGCCGGCGGTCAGGTCGCGGTAATCGAAATTCGGGTCGTTGGAGACCTTGTTGTAGTTCTTCAGATACGCGGTTACTGCAAACAGCTCGCTGACGTGATAAGTGTCTTCAATATCGAACGTGGCATAGTCTATGCCGACCCGGTTCAGTCGGCCGATATTGCTGGTCCAGTAATTGGGGTAGTCCTTGTTACGGAACTCCAGCGACATCTTCAGCTCGTTGTGTCGAATGGGCGTCAGCTCCAACTCCGCCTTGTACTCCCACTGACGGAAACCGTAGAAGTTCTCGAAATTGTCCGTACGCTTGGTGTACTGTACCAGTCCGGAGAGGCCCACCGACGGTACCGGCTGCGTTTCAAGAGTGAATTCCGTGACCCGCTCGGTGAAACTGCGGATCTCGTACGGACGCCCCCGGAACGAGCCGAACGCCACCGTGTAAGTCCGCCGCTCGGCATAATCGCGATTTTCCAAACTCAGCCGCACGCGGGCGCGCAGATTGCGGTGGAAACGGTAGCGACCGTCAATCTCACCCCCGAAACTGCGATAGTTGTATGATGGCAACCGAACGCCAACGCTGTCGTAGCTGTCAGCATAATTGCTTTTGTCGAACAGAAACGCCTGCTCGGTACGGAAAGCACCAAAACTCAATCGGTTCGTCGCTTTCACGTCAAACTGCCACTTCTGGAGAGTACGAGCAAGCAACTCACCGGCGTCGGACAACACATCTTTGTTCCGATGAGAGAAATCGACATCGAGCCCAAATGTCCCTCGCCGGCTGTACCTGAGCGTCGGTTCATACACGACACCGAACGCTGTCCGGTTCCGATTGCTGTAATTGGTGTACAGTGACATGTCGGCGTAGGCACCCAGGGTCTGGGCGAACTTTCGAGATGGCTGCATCACCCAGTCCAACTGTCCCTCGATGATGTTCAGTTGCGCTCCAACAGCCTGTGTGTCAAGATAGGAGTGGTAAATGTTCGACTCGTAGCGTGCACCGTAGGCCAGCTTGTATTCGACCGTATTGCCGAGCCGGGTCGGGGCTGCCTGTGTGGTCATGCCGAAGGCGGCGACCGCCAGAATGGTGATGATACATTTCCTTGGGTTCATATCTGTACTGTCCCTCACTGATTCAGAAGCAGTTTATCGTATTCCTTGTTGAACTTATCGGACGGTGGATTTGTGGCTGCGGCCAACGCATACTCCGCCTTGGCATCGGCGGCCCGTCCCATCTCCAGATATATCTGTCCGAGTTTCCAGTGGCTTTTCCAGTTATCGGAATCAAACTGAATGGCTTTCTTGAGCAATTCGACGGCTCGATCCTGATGATTGAGTTTTTCTTCGAGGATAGCCAGGTTGTGGTACGCTTTCGCGTAATCCGGTTTCAGCTCGATCGCTTTCAGGTAGTCCTGTTTGGCCGATTCCAGACTATCGAGTTCCTTGCGGGCATCCGCCCGATTGTAATATGCCTCCGCGCTGTGGGTCAGGCCGACCAGCCGGTTGTAGAAGATGAGCGCGGAGTCATTCTCACCCAGGCGCGAATAGACGGTGCCGAGGTTGTTGAGCGCTTTGAGATTGACCGGCTCCTGGTCGAGAAGGCGGTGATAGGCCTCGGCAGCCTGGGGCAGTCGTTCCGCGCGCGAATTGGCGATACCCAGGTTGAACAGCGCCCTCAGATTCTCCGGGTCAAGCGTGGTGACTTCCTCGAGGTGCACGACGGCAGAATCATACAGTGCCCGTTCGAGAAAGATCAACGCCAGGTTGTAGTGCGCTTTGGAGAAGCTGGGGCGTTGTGCGATCGCCCGCTGATAGTGCAGCATGGCGTTCGCCGTGTCTCCCTTGTCAGCGTACAGGAGCGCCAGGTTGAAATACGCCTCATAATAGGTTGTGTCAAACTGTATAGCCTTGCGATACGCGTCAATTCCCTCATCGCGGCGGCCCAGCTTGTTCAAACTGATGGCCAGATTGAACCATCCTTTGGGGTCGTTCGGCTCCAGTGCCAAAGCCTGTTGATAGGCCGCCACGGCTTCATCCGGTTTGCCGATGCGACTGTTACAGATTCCCAGATTTGAATACAACTGCTTCTTTTTGAGTCCCAATGATGCCGACCGCGTGAACTCCCTGATGGCATCGTCGTACTTCCCCTGGTCCATGCGAGACAGCGCGAGGGCGTAGCGAGCCTCGATATGACTCGGGCGCAGACGAAGGGCGCTGCGGTAGGCAGCCTCGGCGCGTGGAACATCCCCCAGATGTTTGTATGACAACCCCAGCATATAGAAGGCTGCGGCTGCTTCCTCGGTCCGCTTGACCTCAGTTGCGCGAGTCAGCCAGTTGCGTGCTTCGTCGTATCGACCGATGTCATAGTACTGCCTGCCGAGGCTGTAGAGCGCACGGAAGTAATTCGGGCGAATTGCCGCGGCGCGACTGTACTCACTAATGGCATCTTTGACACGACCTGCCCGGTGATACGCAATACCCAGATTGTAATGTCCGCGGGCATACGCGGAATCCAGCACGAGGGATCGTTTGAACAAGGTGATCGCGGAATCCAGATGCCCTTCTGACAGCTGTACCACACCCAGGTCGTTGAGTCTGATGGCTTCGGGGGGTACACCTGTCGTGTCGGCAATTTCCGTATCTGCGACAACATCCGTGTCTCCAACGGCTGCCGGCTCCGGATCCGCAGCCGAATCACTCAAGGCAACCGGTGCCTTCGCGGGATTCGCCATTGGCGCGGAACCGTCGATGCGAACGATCTCTGTTCTGGCGTCCGCTACCGACCCTTGCCGTACGACGGCTATCGTAACAACTGTGGCGCATATCAGCCACGCGGCTATCTGGAGCAGTGTGTATTTCATATCAACCTGTCTCTCAAACCGGCCTGGTTGGCAATCTGTATATTCAGACCTGGTCGGGCATTCACCTCGAGTACCATGGGACCGTGATCACGGTCACACACGAAATCGACGCCGATATAGCCAAGGCCCACGATATCGCTGATTCGCGCACCGTAGGTTAGCATGTCCCGAAAGAACGGCACCGGTCTTCCTTTGAGCGGTTCGTGTGTCTCCGGATGATGCGTTATGACGTTGTTTCGGTGCGATCCATGAAGTGAACATCCGGTGTCCAGATCGATACCGACGCCCAGTCCGCCCTGGTGCAGGTTGGCCTTCCCGCCGGACTCACGGGTCGGCAGGCGGAGCATCGCCATGACGATCTGTTCCTGGCGATAGATGAGCCGAACATCCCCCACTCCTTCTATCTCCGGGGGAATGAACGCCTGGATACCGGGATGATTGACCAGTTTGTGCTCGAAAAAGGCGGTATCGGCCAGGTTGTCGAGCGAAAACGCGCCGTTCAAAATTTGCATGATATGGAAGTCGATATCCTCCCTGGTGACCGGCTCGCCGGAAATGTAATACCGGCCATCACGTCTGGTCACCAGGACGATCCCGTTGCCGCCGTAGCCGGTGTTTGGCTTAACAACGAAATGGTCAACGCCGGCCAGTTTGTCTTCCCAGTTGCGGAGCGACGGTGGGTCCGCCACAACATGATAGGTGACAGCGGTCGGAATGTCGTTCTGCTGGAGCAAACGTTTGCACAGCAGTTTGTCATCAACGTTGGGAAAGCAGTTCCGGCGGTTGTAAGGATAAATCATATCCAGGTTGCGAGCGTTAATGCCCATCACACCGATGCCCGAAGGTATGGGGAAGAGATTCTTAGGCAATCTCATCGCGATTCCTGTCTGAGAATATGCCTAAAACGGAGCAGTTCCATCAGGCGGAAACCGCTGTAACGGCCAATATAGATGTACAGCGCGACCACCAACAGGATCGTCTCGGGAAAACTTATCACTACGGCCTGCAGGAATCGGGAGGCCATCAGAGCAAAAGCACAGGTGGCGACGAGAAGAGTAAAGAAGGCCATTTTTACGGCTTTCATCATGCCGGACTCTTCGGCGATGAGCGAGAATCGCTCGACCGTAAGGGTCATGATGACCATGGGGAAGAGAGCCACACGCGCCAGATCGAGAAACCCCATCGAAACTCCCAGTCCAGTCAGCAACAGGATGAACAGCACGACGGCCGAGAGTATCACCGCGAGCCGCGGCGTATGGAGCAGTTGCAGCCGGTTGAGGAAGTACCTGACCCCGGCTCCGAACAAGACGATGAGGGTGAACAAAACGGCTCCATTCAGAAGCCCGGTGTCGCGCCAGCCGATGGCTATCAATGCCGGCATGAAGGTGCCGAACGTTTCTATCCCGATGATATTTCGGAAGAGTACCACTGCCAGTACGCCGATCGGAAGCATGATGATGATCCGCAGCAGCTCCAATGATATGGCGGATCGTTTGAAGGTCGCCCAGACGTTCAGGATGTCGAGCGGATGGCTTTTCAGACCGGTCAGGCCGGCCAGATTCGAAACGAGCCGTTTGCGAAGATTGAAATAGAATTTGAAATTGATGTCGCGGGTGTGTGTGATGAACGGCTGCTCATTGTAATACAAGATGAGGTAGTTCGACGGTATCTCCGCGAAATACTTGTTCGTCGGGCAGAATGGCACCCAGTACCCCCGAACATACAGGTCTACCCAGATATGGGTAGCGGTGGATTGCCCGGCTTCGAGTATTTTCCCGCCGACGAGCCGTGCGGGAATGCCGGCATGCCGAGCCAGTGCGACCATCAGACGTGATTTGCCGCCGCATGACGCTTCACCGATATGATAGGCAGTGAGGGCGTCAGTCTGACCGGAGTAGTTCACGTAGCGGAGCCCGTAGGTGACGAACTGATAGATCCGGTCGATGTTGTCCAACAGGGTCCGGCTTTCGGCAATGCCGAGTGAATCCGCCAGTGCCGCGATCTCCGGACTGTCGGCCTGAATGGCCGAATCGGCCAACAGAAATTGCGCCACGCTGTCTGGTATCGGCTGCACCGCGGGAAGAGTCGAGTCAATCAGGAAGCGCTGATTGCGCGTCATGACGGTGGCCGTGTAACCAAGTCGCCGCCGGCCGACCGTCCCCTGACTTGCCCAGGAGCCGCGCCGATTTCCGCCCTCCTCGACGACCTCGAACTTGAGATCGGCCGAATTGAACGCTTCATCGCTCACTGTCTGATTCGGCAGGCTCTGTGGCAGCGCCATGGAGACTTCCACTGGGCTGCCGTGACCGTCGAATTCCAACACCGTCTCCAACAAATAGCTCTCGCTCTGGATCACGGCATTCAGATTATAGCCCAGGTAGGTGATCTTATAGAACGCCATGACTGAGGCCGCGATCACCAGCAGAGCGGGGATGACGGCGACAGCCAGGCGGGAGCTGTGGCGTACGATCACGGGCATGTCGGGTTGGTCGTTGCGTCGAGTTGAGTTTGGGCAGCGGCCGCCTTGCTGCAGTTCGGGAATTGCATCACCACCGTGCAGTACTCCGCGTGAGCCGACGGGTCATTCACACCGAACAGCTTCTGATCGCTCTTGCCGGCCCAGTAGTGCGCCTCGCCGGCCTGTTTGTCGTTCGGATACGTGGTGTAATAGGTCACGTACTGGTTCTTGGCGTTCACGTAGTCGGCATCGTTGTAATATGCAGAGGCGATACGGTAGGTCGCATCAGGTACGAAGTCGTTGGTCGGATAGGCGGCGATATACGCCTGGTACATGGTAACGGCGGTTGGAAAGTTGTCCATGTTGTACTCACAGCTCGCCGCATAGAACCTGGCATGGGGAGCGAGGGTGGAATTCGGAAACTTGATGTACACGGAATCGAAATCAGCCTGCGCCTGCGTATACGAATAGCTTTCCACATTGTACTTACAGTGCGCCCGATAATACCAGGCATCGGCGAGCTTGTCACCCGTTGGATAGCTGGTAATGCTGGTTGAGAGTGAAGCGAGCGCCTGCACGTAATCTTCCTGATTGTAGTAGCTCATCCCTTTGTAAAAGCTCGCCTTGGCCGCCTCACGGGTCGTGGGATATGACGTCAGCAGCTTATTGTACTGGGTCAGAGCGTTGGTGTACTGGTCATGCACGTAATACAGGGATGCGGCATTGTACAAAGCACCGGGGATATCGATCGAACCCGGGTAGTTCGTTTCCACCGCCAGGTAGGCGTTGATCGCCGGCGTGACGTTTCCGAGCGCTTCATTCTCCACGCCGACGCGATATTGCGCCTTGGAACCGACGTAGGAACTTGGATAATTGGTCACCACGAACTGAACATCCGACAGCGCGCCGGCATAATCAAGCTTCTGATCCTTGTAATACCCGCGCCAATAGTACGCATCCGGCACCAGCGTGTCTGCGGGGTACGCGGAGACCAACAGGCTCAGGTTGTTGATGGTAGAATCGTATTGGTTAGTCTGCCCGAAAGCGAGTGCGATGCGATATCGCGACGACGCGGCGTACTTACCGCTGGGGTTGGCCGTGATGAGCGATCGAAAGCGGGCGATCGCCGAATCAAATTTGTTATACGTGTAGAAGCGCATCGCCTCGCCGAAGAGACGCCCCTCGGTGTCGGCGCTGGCCGGCAGGGTTAGAAGCGGCGCCGCAATGCTCTGTCCGGCCGAAGTGATCGAAATCCCACCGGCAGTCTGGTCGGTGTAACCGGCTTTCGATGCGGTCAGTGTATAGGTGCCATAGGGAACCCCGACGATCGTATAGTTGCCTGCGGCGTTGCTCGCGCCCACAATGCTTGTGCCGGACACGAAGATGAAGACACCCGAATAGTTGCCCGTACCGGCCAGATGTACGGTACCGGAGATCGTGCCTGAGGGGACCAGGTCGATGTTGACGAAAGTAGTGTCAGCCAGTGCGGAAACGGCAAGCACCATCAAGCCGGTGAGCACGACTGCGAATTGGATGGAACGACGGTATAACATGAATCTCTCCTTATTGCCTTTGTACTTGGGACCCCGACACTTGCTTTCTCGTGTGTTAGAGCGGACAACTGGGTATCCCAGAGCCGAAAAAGAGGAAATCGATAAGAACCTGCAGATCCGATATGTCCACGGAACTCGAGAGGTCAACGTCGTTTTCCGCGAAACACGTGGAAATTGTGCCCCCGAAGAACAGGAAATCGACCATCAACGACAGATCGCCGATATCCACCACGTCGCCCGGGTCGCCGTCGACATTGCCGGTCGTGCCGGCACAACAACCGAGAGCGACACGAACCGACGTCTTGATATTTGGTACATAATTGGGTTCACCGGTCATAAACGTATACAGACCGTCCGGGACATCGGCAAACAGATAGACGCCGGAGCCATTGGTCTGTGTGCTGTCACCGGTTTGGAGAATTTTCACCACGACATTGGCCAGCGGAACCCCAGTAATGCTGTTCTTGACCACGCCTTTGACCGGTCGCGCCGACGCCGACGACACCATGGCAGCCACGACGGCAAGAGCGAACATGATCTTTCGAATTCTTGGACTGAGCATACGCACCTATATCGTAAAATGTAGTCTGATCAATGGGTTTGAAACGCTGACCACGTCAACCACGTTCCCATTGTTTCGGATTTCCTGGACAATTGTTCCGTTGGCGAAAGGCAGGCGACCGGGAGCGCGGAGATAAGAGTCTGTAACCATCGAGGATATTCCTGTCTTCGCACACACCAACAATGTCTTTTCCTTCAACTTGTTTTCCGACCTGCCGGAGATGGACCCGCTTGGCGGATGCGTTTACGGGCGAGAATCACCGCATCTCGGACCGGAAAACAGAGTCAGAAATAATCTCCGTTCGTACACTTATCGGTAAAAAATGGTCTGAAAAGAACCAAGATCTGGCAGGCGCGGGCCGGGGTGCAGTTCCCGGGGCCACTCGAGGAGCATGTAGGCAAGGATATTACGATGTTCGCCAAGGTCGAGGTCGGTGTTGCCAGCAGGGGACGGAACAATACCTGAACCCGGGTCGAACTCGTCCAGAACGATCTTCCGGCATTGGTCGACAAGCAGATGACGGTCCTGTCCCGCCAGCAGGAAACAGAGTCCTACCTCGGCCACGATGTCGGCCTTCAGGTTATGAAGGATCCGTGCCTGACGAAGCTCAAAATAACCGAGGATCCAATTGAATTCGGCCGAATCCACGGGCTTCTGGTAATAGTTGCTTGCAGCTGTCACGAAATGGGTGAGCCCGTATATCTTGTCGCCGAATTCCAGGTCCGATAACTCGGCATCCCTGTCGTCGGGGAAGGTCTGGCGAAACGCCGATGCATACTCGGTTCGAAAGTCCCCCAACCTCAATTGATACATATAGTAGACGCCGTTGACGGCCTGTGCCGAATAAACCCGGATGACCGCCGTGTCCAGGAGGAATAACGGAAGATCAACTTTCCCGAGTTCCACAACGGCCTGCCCGCAGAGTCCCAGACTGCCCGTGCTGCAAACCCCGTAGTCTTCAAGGGCATATGCTGCTCGCAGCATTTCCAGATACAGGGCCATGTCACCGTTGTGCTCGAACATCTGCCGGCGCAACCGCCCCTTTCTGCCGCCGTCGTCCATTCGGTCGAGAATCCGGCTCATCTGGCGGTCAACCCATACCCGATTGTGAAGGCTGTCCAGTGTGGCCTGGAGGTTTTTTTCGAGTATCAGGTAATCCAGGAAGAGGGGGTAGGCGTATCGTTCATCACCCGTTATGCGGTACATCCGTTGCGCAAAATGGCGCTGCATGCCCGGCTCCAGGCGATACAGATCGCTTTCGAATGTCTGTCGGATACGCCGAGCCACATCCTGCGGGTTCCGGTTTCCAGCCTCCGAAATAGTCGATATGAAAAGCAGACAGAAAAGCAGCATCAAAGGAACTGTAACCGTGTTCGCACGTTGGTTCATGGAATTCAAGAATGAAGGGTGGCAGGCAACTTGTCAATCCTGAACGCGAGACGGAGACCCGCTCAGGCGGTATCGGGCTTCGTCGGATTGAGCGGGAACCGAAACTCGAAGGCGGTTCCGAAACCGATCTGGCTGCTGATGGCAAAGCTTGCGCCGTGATGCTCGAGTATCCGTGCGCAGGTAACCAGCCCGTACCCGTGCCCTTTGGGTTTGGTGGTGAGATGGGTCTTGAAAAGCTGGTCCTTCACTTCCGGCGTCATACCCCGGCCGTTGTCAGAGACGGACAGGGTGACTGACTCCCCTTGCCGTGACGTTGACACGATGATGACGCCGTCCCGTCGGCCGGTTTCAGCGATTGCATCGGCGGCGTTGTTCAGCAGATTGATGATTACCTGAGCGATCTGGTCTCTGTCCATCTCGAATGCGGGCAAGCGCGGCGCCAGGTCGGCCTTCACGGTTATCCGGCTGAAGCGTTTCTGGGCCATGGCGAATGACAGCACATCGGTGACGACGTCGTTGATGACGGCCAGCTGTTTCTGGGCATTGACGCGCGCGAAATCCATCAGGCCCGCCGTGAACCGTTCCATACGCACCACGTTCTCCCTGAGCTTGTCAAGCGTCGACGTGAGTTTCTCCTGGTTCCCCCGGTTGAGATTGGCCAGCGCCAGTTCGATGCCGCCAAGCACGATTCCAAGATGATTGTTCAACTCGTGAGAGATTGACGATGCCATGATCCCCTGTTCGGCGAACTTCTCGAGCTCGAACATTCGTCGCTCGTTGTCATGCTGGATGGTAATATCCTGCAAGGTGAGGATGGACTCTTCGTCCGCCGCGCCCGATGCGGTCGGCACACTCATGCGGGCGCTGAATATCCGTTCCATCTCACTATCCTTTGCCACCAGCATGGACAAGAGTTTTCGCTCGGTGTCCTGCCGGGCAGCTGTCAGCCGTTCGACCCAGCCGGGAAAGATCGCCTCGGGAAAGATCGATGCCATCGGAAGACCTACTATGTGACCGGTGGGGCCTCCACCCACCAGTGATTCCACCAGCTCGACCGCCGTCCGATTGGCCATGAGGAGTATCCCCTGGGCATCAAAGACCAAAATCGCCTGTTGTACACTGTCCAACGTCCGCAAATGTCGGGCGCTCTGATATGACATTTCGGCAAACAAGAAGGAGTTGGCAATAAGGGGTGTAATAGTGGCGATCAGGGTTTGCAGCAACTCGAGGTCATGGTCCGTGTAGGGCGCGTTGCCGATACGCTGTCCGAGCAAGAGCAATCCGATTGTCTTGCCGTCGATGACGAGGGGCGCAAGAAGTCGCGCGCCTGCCTGACGCCAATCGGCCAGGAATGCCGAGCCACCCCCCTCAATGGCCGGATCATCGATGAGATGCGGCCGGGGCGTAGGCAGGATCGCTGGAAAGCAATTCTCCAGGGCGTCGAGATCACCTGTCGATTCGTGGCCGCGAAATCGTCCGGTCGCCGCCCTGATAGGCATATCGGAGCCGGGCTGAGGGTCTCGGGTGATGACATAGGCGCTGGTGACGCCGAACTGGCCCGCGACCGTAAGTGCCAGTGCGTCGATAAGACCCTGTAGATCTGGGTCGCGGGCAAACTGCTCGGCCAGATGGGAGAGCGCCTCCAGCGCCAGGACATCCCGGCCGTGGTCGACGGCACCGGGTCTCTGGTTCGCACGTGAGTCGGTGGTGGTACGGTTCATTGGCGTGGTCTATTCTCTCAAGCCCCGCAGATGGCGAGGGCTTCGCTTCGGGTCTTCTTGACCTTCAGAAAATCCAGCAGATCCAGCACCTGCAGGACATGGGCGGTGGTTTCGGACACGTTGCACAGAATGATATCTCCGCCTTGATCCCGTGAGGTCTCAATCGTGCCAAGAATGGCCCCTACGCCGGCCGAGGACAAAAACTCCAGTTGCTCGCAGTCCATGATAATGAATGTGTAGCCGCGGTCTTGTGCCTGTGTGATCGTCCGGACCATCTGCTCGGCATTGTTATTGTCGAGCATGCGGCCAAGCGTGATCAGGAGCACATGGTCGGCGATCGTCTGCTCGGTGAAACTCAGCGGATCCATGCTATCGCCGCCATTTCTTTCGAACCGTGAGTACGTTGCGGTCAGTTGTGTCACGCGTGTACCTGACCCGGTCGGCCAGTTTGGAGACCATGAGCAATCCAAAGCCGCGCAGTTGGTGGTTCCTGGCGGCGTCGGCGGCACTCCATCGCACGGTCGTGGCGGTGGGATCAAAGGCGCGTCCGCTGTCGGCAATGGTCATTTCAAGCTGTTCAGATTGGGCGGTGACCTCAACCGTGAATTCGTCGTCGGACCCCAACCCGCTGTGGATACGGATATTGGTCGCGATTTCGTAGAAGATGGTCCGCAGTTCGAGAATCGTCGTTGCGTCGGCCCCTAATGAATTGAGAAACGACACAAACCGCCCGATGGCCATATCGATGCGGGCTGTGTCGATCTTCACCCGCTCGGCGTGCGTTTTTGGGAAGGTGGTGGCTTGGATGCTCTGATCGGGTCGGTGGAAGTTGTCGACTTCAATTCCTTCGAACGTAAACAAATGAGTCAGGTCCAGCACATACAGCACACGCATCAGGCTGATCGGGGGATTGACCAGCCGCAGGCCGATCGCGGCTTCCCGGCAGCGCGCGTTGGCTTTCCAGAGCAGATTGACGTGGCTCGATACCACATGCGTGAGCGCGGAACAATCGAGCCGGAGTTGCTGTGGCTGTTCGGCGATGAGCTCCGCTATTTCCTGCTCGAAAGCGCGACCGAAAGCCGAAGCCGGATCGGACGGCACTCTCACGGTGCGATGGTGATCAGTGACCTGCGACACCAGCGGTTTCTCCCTGTTGCGATCTGTAAGTCATGGGGCGTTGCCCGGTCCATTTCAACGCCAGAAGTGTCATGTCATCGGCCTGTGGCGCACCGCCAACGAAGCTCTCGACATCTGTCATAACGTCCCGCGTCAATTCCACCGGCGCCTTGACGGCAGAACCTGTCAGGACAGTGAGCAGCCGGTCCATCCCGTATTCGCTCTGTGAGTTGTTCATGGCTTCGTTGATACCATCTGTGTACAGCACCAGCCAATCGCCGGGGGCAAGCGTGAGCTGTGCGCCTTCGATCCGCTTGTCGAACGATGCAGCATCCATCATACCGAGCGGATACCCTTTGGTCTTGATCAACCGACATTCGTTGCTGACACATTGGACATGTACTAGCGGATTGTGCCCGGCCGACGCGAAATCGAATCGGCCGTTGCTGCCGTCGAGAAGGCCGTAGAACATCGTAACGAACGTGCCCTTTCGTATCTCGGGCAGCAGTTCCCTATTGACGGCTGAAAGCAGTTCGGTCGGCTGCGTACACCTGCGCGCATGTTTGATTACCAGGTCACGGGTGAGGAGCATCACCAGCATCCCCGGCAGCGATTTGCCCGACACGTCGGCAATGACCACGCCCAGCTTGCCCTGGTCGGTCTCGATAAAGTCGTAATAGTCGCCCCCCACGGTTCGGGCGCTTCGATAGGTGCCGGCGAACTGGAAGCCGTCACCTGTGGGATATGTCTTTGGCAGGATGTTCGACTGGATCTCGCGAGCTATCTCGAGTTCGCGGGTCATCCGTTCCGTCTCCACCATCTGTTTCTGAGCCTGGTCCAGCCGCGACCCCATGACGCGCAACGTTTCTGCCAGGTAGCCGAACTCATTGGCGCTGGTGACAGCCAGATCGAAGCGGATATGGCCGACATCAACCTTCCGCAACGACTCCGTGATCAGTTGGAGCGGTTTCAAACGGCGGCGCAGAATGATCATGGTCAATGGAACGCCCACGACGATCATACCGATGGTGATCAGAGACACGGTGACGAGCGCAGACCGGCGGGCAACCGCGATCTGGCGGGTTGAGGCTCCCATGGCGAGAGTCCCGAGTGTCACACCCTGTTCGGCAATGGGGACCGCCACGACGATCGAATCATTGGTGATATGCAGAGCTTCGCCGGTGCGCAAGCGGCTGAGATAGCGCCCGGACGGTGTGATCGACAGCGCCGAGGCTGACACGACCTGCTTCATGTCCGAATGCGCCAGATAACGGCCGTCGCGGTCGGCGATACCGGCCCAGCCGCAATCGGGGTTTTCCGACATGAGTCGCTTGCAGATGTCGGTCAACATAAGCGCATCCGGGCCATCGGCCGCTATTACCTGCTTGGCAGCCGCCCCGGCGTATGACCGGGTCTGTACCAGGAGCTTGTCGATGACGTTGTCGGTGACCGTGGCGACGAGTTGGTTAGTGACCATCAGTCCGGTGACGATCATGAGCAGGAGGACCAAACCGCCAAGATACAGCGCGAACTCCCGGCGGATAGAGCGGTTGAACCGTGAGGGGGCCGGCCACTGTGAAAGCATGTCCTGGTTCGGCTCAATTGTCATACGACAATTCCTTCAGCTTGTCGATCTCATTTTGGGTCCGGCGCGCATAGGCGGCGATCTCAGCGTTGTCAGGTGCGATCGCCAGTGCTTTCTTCCAGATCTCAAGGGCCTCGGTCAGACGGTTCCTGCTGTACAGGTCCACCCCTACGAACCGATATGCCTTCACGAGATACTCGCGAACCGACTGATATCCCGGCGCCAGGCGCTGTACTTCTTCCCACTCGGCGATAGCTTGATGCAGGTCTCCGCGGCCAAAGGCATGTTGCGCTCGTTCGTACATGCCTTGCACCTGTTTCTGCAGATCACGGCTTAATGGTGCGGATACCGGCGCTTTGGCCACTTCCGGCATCTGGCTCTGCTTTAGAGCTACTTGGCACTGCTGCTGGAGCTCTAAACAGCGGCCATGACCCGGGAAGCGAGCCAGCGCCGAATCAAGCGCGGCGAGTGACGCGACATACTGCCGGTTTGCCAATTCCGTCTCGGCGCTGGAGCGGAAAGACTCGAATTCGGCCTTTCTCAGGGACAGCCGAACCGCCGGGTTGTCCGGCGCCATGCGGTCAAGCGATTGGGCGGCGGATAGAGCCTGCTCGTAGGCCCCGTAGCTGATAAGTGAATCGACCTCGGTGAGTTTCTGCTGAACGAATTCCTGACTGCGGCTCAGTTCTGCCGAAGCGTACACCGCCTGGTTGCGCAAGTCGACCGCTTCAGCCGAGCCGGGATCGAGCCCCAACGCCAGTCCCGCAAAATACTGGCATCCGAGATAGTCTTGTGAGCCAAGGTGCACCCGAGCCGAATCAACATATGCAGCCAATCGAGCAGCACGATCCCAGTCGGTGATCTGCTTTCGCACATCAGCGGCCAGCGTAGCGTATGGCGTGGTGTCAATACCGCTGCTTCTGGCCAGGAAGAGGGCGCGGTCGAAGTCGGCATCAGCAGCTTCCAGGTCGCCGGCCCCCATGGCGAGTTTGCCGGCTTCCAGCATCTGGGACGCCAACTCACTGTTCTTCTGAGCCAGGCGGTCGCTCATGGCCTGGTTGAATGCCGCCTCGCGTCGTTCGGCGCGAAGCTGTCTGCGTTCGCCCACCGGTTTGCCAAACGCGGTGTTGAGCGTGATCAGGTGCAGCGCGCCGAGTTCGCGATCGACCCAGGCGTAGTCAAAGCTGATGCCATGATATGCCAGACCAGTGCCAAACGACAATTGGTCTCCTCGGAGACCTCCTCTCAAGTTCAACATGTCAAACATCGAATACTCGAGCCCGAATGCCCCGACCGCTTCGGCCGGATCAGGCTTTGATAAGCTGCCGGACAGGTTCAGCGTGTGATGGCCGTCATGACTGACCGCAAACTGGAGGCCGAGACCGGCCTGAAGTTCAAAGGGGATATCGATAGTTTCATCGACTAGTCGCATCGAAGGTGTAATCAGATTGCGCCCGACCAAAGAAAGCGTTGCCTGTTCGCATCGCCAGAATGGGGTCGTGATGCGCCGTGATAGAGCCAGGTCGAGACCGGGTGATGACGTCGCCTTATAGGTGTCAAGGGAGTGCGTCTCTAATGACAGGGCCAGCCCCAGGTCTACCGACCCGACAGTCCGTCCATAGCCAAGACGAAACGCCATCCGGTTGTCGTCGATCGTGCCGAGAAGCGAATTGCCGGCATCTCGTTTTTCGATGTTATCGATGCCAAGTCGGAACACGCCAAACCCTACCGCGCCCCAGTCGAGCGTTGGAAACACGATGCCGAGATATTGGTACGCGATATCCGAATCGTAGAGGCGGGTGTGAAAACCCATGACTCCATATTGTTCGCTTTGTGCCAGCCGGGCAGGATTCCAGAACGCGGCGGTCGCGAAATCGCTGGTGGAGATATTGGCTCCCCCAAGCGCCAGGTCTCTTGACCCGGCCCCGAAAGCGAACGGTGAGCCTGTACCGCCAGTTTGAGCCGTAGCCGTCAATGCGGTGAACGCCCATAATATAGAGATATGTACGACACGCCCAATGCTCATCGCACCACCGCTATTTTCCGTCTGAACGATTCAATACGACCAGTCTCGTACGTTGCCGTAATCCGGCAGAAGTACACGCCCGGCTGGACTGTCCGCCCAACTCCATTATTGCCTCCCCAGCTATCTGACTGATAAGCCCCTGCCGCTCGGAACTCATGGCGCACGACGTTTGTTACCGGCTCACCGGTGACGGTGAAGATGTCGATATCGATGGTGGCAGCCTCATTAAGCACAAAACCGATTGTAGTGGCCTCGTTGCGCGCGGGATTAAAAGGATTCGGATAGTTGGTGAACGAGGCCCCCAGGTCGGCTGCAACTACCGAAATCTCACCTGCGTCGACAGGATATACAACTCCAGAGAGAACAGGATAGACGGTGGTCGCGCTGCTCCGGTCAGTAATCTGCAAGAACGACGAATCTGCGAAGATGACCACGATGTTTCCGACCGGGGCTGATTCGGAAAGGTCGCAGGTCAATCTGATACTGACCATGTCTCCTCGGCTGACCATGAGCGGAGCGGCCATAACGATGGAGATTGAATCCTGAGCCAGCAGACTATCAGTCCCGACCTCAAGGCCGTTTATCTCGAGGTGGACGACGTCGATCGATGCACGGGCAGGCTCAAGGGAACCGTTACCGCTCGGACGGCGCTTCAGCGCCGCCGTCAAACCGCGGACCTCGATCTGTCCGACCGGGGAAGCAGAACTGTATGTCAGAGAGCCGTCAAACAGCTCAACTCCCCGGCTTCCGGCTCCGGCGATTCTCACCGGCAGATCCGAGCGAGTAGCCTGTGGGCGGCCGGCAGGCAGAACGATCGAAGTAAGTCCAGCCGTGAACGGGAACGATTGAGAACAGCCCGGGGCTGTCGCCAATCCCGGCCGGTTTGTCGTATCGCTCACGTCGATTACATCAAATTCGACGGCACCCGTGACGCTGAAGGCGAATTCGCTGTATGGCGCCTCTAAGCGAAGGTCGCCTACGATCTGAATGGTGAGACTGTCGGCGGGGGCGAGCACCAGGCCGGTGTCTCCGAGCATCAGGGTTAGTTCACCGCTGGCGACCGTCAGAGATGGCGCATACCATATCGGACCTGTACCGACCCGGTATCCAATTCTGTCCAGAAGCTGATTGGGGTCAAGCGGTGTGCCGCCACCGTCAACAGGGCGCATCCCGACGCGCGTCAATCGCACGTTCGAGTATGCAGCGGAGGCAGAATAGGTGACCGAATAGGCGAAGAGTGGTACGGAATCGGCGCCACCCGAAACCGAGGGGATTGCGATATCGGCTAAACACAGTAACGGAGCCTGCGCCGGCATCCGGAAAGATGTCCAGGCCGAGACAATGGGAAAGACGGTCCCGCTGGCGAGCGCAGTGTCCGGCACTGTGGGGACAGCCGCTCCGGTATTGAGATCGCGTACCGTCAGGTTGGTGCTGTCGGCAATGATCAGACTGAATCCGGGTTCGCCGGTAAACGGTTTGACCGTGACAGCAACGTACATGGAGTCTAACTCCAGCGGGTTAAGATTTACCGGCGTGGTCAATGGGATGTCGAGACGGTTGGTGTCGTTCGGCAACGGGACCACGCTACCGAGGATATTCCCCGGTTTGTGGAGTTCGATCTCGCTGAACAGATCACCGGCGGCAAGAGCGACGCCATTCGAATCGACCACAGCCAGTGCGAGTCTGGTCAGTTGTACCGACGAGTAACCCAATGCCCCGGTATGACGTACATAGAGCTTGAGAATGTCCACGCGCTGCTGCGCGTAGTTGATAGTCGGGAGTGCGCAGGAAACCGCCGAGACGGCAATCTGCTCCGCCGGTGAATCAATGCGCGTCACCTCCGATCTGAGCGGGTAGACAGTGGCTGTGCCGGTCGGGATCAACTGTCCGGTGTTCGCGTCGAACCACGGCACCCACGAGGCACTGTCGATCGCGATCATGAAGCCAGCCGGTACGGCGTTTGAATCGACGTCAACAACGAGCATCAGGTTCTGTGAGGCTCCCGGCACAACGACCAATGGAGTGCCAAAAGAGAAGACGATATCGGTCTGGGCCGGCACAACCGTGATGACGCCGAGGATATCCAAACCAGTGGTGAGCACCATACGACTGAAAACGGAACTGGCTGGTACATCAACTCCCTGACCGTCCACTACTTTCACATGAAAGCTCTCGAGGGCCATGGCCGCCACCGACGGGTCCGAATCCGGATGAGGGCACTTGAGCGTCATGCAGAATATATTGGTCTGCCCCCGTGTCACCGCTGTCGGGCTGGTGTTCAGGAGCTGAAGGTTGACGGGAGAAATCGCTCTTTGAATTGTTGTCGGCGCCGTCTGAATCACAGGCGACGAATCTGCCGACGCTTGCGACACCGACCTTAACTGCCACCACACAGCGCCTTGGCCGACGGCTGTGAAATAGAACCGACTGGTGAAAGTCTGGCCGGCCCCGAGATCGAGCGGGCCGGCGATACTGCTGTCCAGACGGACCAGTTGCGAATCGGAAATATTCACGATCTCCGTGGCGACGGCGCTTATAGTCCCACTTGTGACGTTGGTGGTTGCGATGCTTACCTCGATAGACTGCCCGACAGAATAACTGGCACGAAGCGTATCCGGTGCTACCCGGAGCCCTGAGGTGGAGACCGTGAAGACGCCCGCCGCCGCTATGGAGGAGTCGATCGGCCCGTCGTTCGCAGAGCCATACGCGCAGGCCGTCAAAGGGATCTCGGCCCGGAACGTAGCATCGGGCAACGCGCTGATGCTGATATCACCGACCACCAGCAGGCCGGGAGGAGTTGGAGGAACAGGTATTGAAAGTCCCTGCGCAGTGTACACGCCACCATCGTACACGAAGGCGCCAACGAGCGAATCCCCTGTGCTTAATCCGCGATTGGCATCCGTGTCCAGCCAGAGCTCCAGATTTGCAAAAGAGGCCGTATCGCCGCTGCCCATGTTTACGAGGGCGATCTGCTGGAGTTCATCCATACGATCACCATTGGCGGCCGGAGAAAAGGCCAGGAACACGACATCGCTATCCCCTGGTGTCAGCGAGCGACCAACCGGACCGAATTGCCGATACTGGCGGCGGACAGAACCGTCGACCACCAGACTTCCACCACTCGACAACGGCAAATCCCCATTGAGATTGACAAGTTCGGTAAACGCCAGATCGGTCGGTTGTTCGATGACCACAAAGAGACTGTCGGAGTCGATCAGATCTGTCGGCAAGGTTGCCGCGACAAAGAAATACGCGAGTGACTCCGAAGGCAACGCGGTAGAGAGTCCCTCGAACCTGAGTTTGCCCTGAGCGAACAGCCCTGTCCCGATCACACTGTCGTTGTCAAAGACACGGTTCTGATTCATATCAAGATACAGCGACACCTGGCCGAGTTCGTGGTCTGCAAAGGCTGTTGAGCTTGCCGAACGTGACGCATTCGTAAGTGTTACCTGTGCGAGCGTTTTCGTCTGGCCAAGGTAGCCGTTATACAGGGCGAACGTCATGAGTACGTTTCCGGTCGCGCCGGGGTAGACTGTTGTCGTGTTGATCGGTATCGATATGGCGGTGACACGGTTGGATGGAAAAATGACAAAGGACGACGGGTTGACCACGCTCTGATCATCAGGCCCTGTCGAGCCGGAGGCGAACCGAACCCCTTGAACCGGTATATCGAAACGAATGGTGCCGCCACCCAGCTGTTTGTCGGAGATCGACACAGTGACAAAGAACCGATTTGCGACCGAATCGAGCGCGGCTTTCTGACCGTCCAGCCGCCAGAGATTCCCCGAAGCCGTGAATTCGCCGAGCAATGGATCATCGGGAGTGAAACCGTCGCCGGTCTCATCTTGCCACAGCCGGACATTTTGCAGGAGGTTGTTGTCGGGCAGTGAGCCACTGTTGAGCAGATTGAGCTGCGAAAGTAAATCGGCGGCATAGCCGTTACGCGGCAGCTCAAAATCGAAGACCAGTTGATCGGTCTGTCCAGCGTAAAGATTAACCGGTGGCAGTACATGCACGGTGACGGACGCCGCAGGAAACGCATCGATAATGAACGGCGCCGCGTTTGTCAGCGGGAATGTCCCGTTCACGCGTACCGGGCGGTCACAGATGAAGGCGGTGGAGTCCACCGCGCGAAACGCCACCGTATTGCCGTTTTTCGCGTTCGTCAGACTGAGCTTCGCCGTAACGAACACCGTTTGGGTCCCGCCACTTCCGGCCAGCGGGAGGCTGCTGGCATCAAAGACCGCAACGCTGTTGACCAGAATGTCGACAGCGATCAGTGAATCGGCCGATGAAACGGACGTAATATCATTGTCCTTATCGAGGTACAGGAAAACGGAATCGATCTGCCCGGCAAGCTGCGCGTCGATTGCTCCCTGCGGGTCGATGCCGACGAACGAGAATCTGATGGTATCGATTGCGATGGTCTCGGCATAGCCGTTGACCAACTCTATTGCCAGCACCGGTCCGGTATTCTGACCTGGAGTGCAGCTGTGCGAGGGTATTGGTACACTGCTGGCGAGGAGCGCCTGGCGGCCCTGTATCGTGATCGTATCAGGGGACGTAACCAGCGCATCGAGCGGGCCGTCGTTGTTCGAGCTCACACGCACGCCGTTTATTGGCATACCCAGGATGATGGTGGCGCCGTCATGCGGGAAACTGGCCGGTCGAGCCGTCACGAAAAAACGAGCGGCGATATCCGGTAACGGATGTGAGAGACCACCCCGTGACCACGTTTCTCCGTTAAACACCAGACTCCCAAGCGAAATCTCGGCACTCGGTCCGCCCCAGACTGCGTCGCCGTTGTCGGCGTAGAGCGCGAACTCCGAGATATCGGTCTGGACCGCCGATCCGCTGTTGATGATATCCACAGCTTTGAGTGTGTCCGGCTGATAGCCGTTGCGCGGCAGGTCGAATGCAAAGCAGAGGACAAGACTGTCGTCCGGTCTGAGCGCGTTGTTCCCACCTGACACTACCCCGATCTGTCCGGCCACCATCCCGTCAATCTCCGTGATCCCTCGAGAATTCGATAGGGGCGGTCCCGCGACAATCGTCAGGTCTGCGGTCTCGATATCCAGACCCGGGATGAGCGCAACGTCAACCGTGTCGCCGTCTCGTGCAAGCGCAGCGGATGTCGCCGTCACGAGAAAGGTCATACCGCTGTCGGCCGGGATATCGATTGACGATATGGCCAGTGTCATGTGTCCTGAAAGATAGGGAGTTGTGCCCAAGAGCGAGTCGACGCCGGTAAGAGTCGAATCGCTGTTGAGGTCCGCATAGACAGATGCAGTGGTCATGTTGGCGGCGAGCTGAGCTGATGAACCCGCACCTGAAGACAGATCGTTAACGGCTATCGATGTCACTGTTTTCGTAGTGGCGTAATAGTTCTCCAGCCGGAACGCCTGCACCGTTGTCGCGTCACCGTTCGGTCTGATCGTGCCGTCGCCGAGTGGAATAGTGGAAAAGAACAGCTCTTCCACGCGCAAACTGCCGGTAGTGTCGGCGATTCCGGCAATACTGTTGGTTGCGCTGACTGCGCCTGTACCGGGAGCTTCTGCAATATATCGCCCGTCCGCATCGATATTGCCGACCCGTCCCAGTGCCAGCCAGGTGACAACGCCGGGATCCGTCACGTTTCCGGCGCTGTCGAGACCGATAGCCGTAAAATAGACAGTATCTCCGATGCCAACTGTTACCGAGTCAGGTACGACGTGAATGCTGCTCAACTGGCCGGGTGTTACTTGGATTGGCCCACTCGAATCCACAAGAAGGCCTGCTGAGGCAACAACATACCCCTGCCCTACATTTAAGCTGGTGAACATGCCATCGACTGTGATCGAACCAATACTATCGGTAACAGACCAGCTCACCACCGGCTGAGGTACCGTCACGTTCCTGTCGACGTCCCGAGCGATCGCACTGAACCCGAGTGTCGCACCGATGGCCACGGTGGCGGTATCAGGGAACACGTCGAGCGAAACCGGCTGGCCGGTAACGATAGTAAGGACACCCGTGGTGTCTACAGGTCCCTCCACATGCGTCGCCGACACGCGTATGTCGCCGGGTCGTTTGAGCACGAGTTTCGCGTTTGTCCCCACGGCCGGTACGATTCTGTTGTTGGTATCAGCGCCAACGATCGTCCAGTCGACCGAAACGTCCCCGATCAGGGCGTTAACGGCGCTATACCCTCTGGCATAGAAGCGAGTCGTGTCGTTGTCAGTCGATAAGATCGTCGCACCCACCGGTGTACCGTCAAAGTACTCGACCCGTATGTGGTCAAGGCCGCCCCCGAGGGTGACCATCACGCTGCCGGAGTCCCTGATGATACCTTCTGCAGCTTTTATCCAGTAAGTTCCAACCGGCCCGGCGGAGTACATGCCGGTCGCGGTAATGCCCCCCACCAGGTCAGTGGTCGACCAGATAACCGAATCCGTATAGTCGGCAATGAAATTGGAGTCGCTGTCGTATCCAATGGCCGTGTACTGGTACGAGGTGAGGGTAGGAACGATGTTGACGGCCGGGAGAACATCGAGATAGACCACAGGTCCGGGCACTACCAGTATCTGTCCTGAGACGGCCGTAAATCCAAGACTGCTTTGTGCCTCAATTGTGCCCGTACCCGCTACATGGGCAACAAATAGTCCGGTCGAATCGATGGTCCCAATTCCACCATTCACAGTCCAATTGATTTGGCCAAGTTCGACGACTTGGTTCCCTTGCAGGTCGTACGCCTTGAAAGCGAATGTCTGGCTGTTCCCTGATGCAATCGTCAACGTGTCCGGTGCCACCGAAAACGACACGGGAGATCCCGGACGAATCGTCATGAGGCCGGTCTGTGCCGAGATGCCGTTGAGATCTGAATTAACTGTGACTCTGCCGGATGCGGTACCGACAGGTGTGAACAGACCGGTGCTGTCTATGATGCCCGTCGGAAACGTGTGCGACCAGATCAGGTTCCCCGAAGCAGCCGCCAGGTTGGCACTGTCGTACGCGAGGGCGCTGAACTGATAGGCCGAATCGGCGGATAATGTGTCGCGAACCGGGAAGATCTCTAGGCGGGCCAGTTCACCGCACTCCAAGGCGCCGATGTCCGGCGCAAGACCATTGAAGGAGTAGCCAAGATCGACACCGGCATCGATTGCCGGCGAGCCGAAGTTGAGTCGAAGGTCATGGTTGGTCGTGTCGAGAAACATCGGATCGGCAATCATACCGCCCGCCGAATCGACTACGCCTCCGAAATACGGTCCGGCCTGATTGTTCCACAGAATATTAAACGCGCAGACATTGCCGGCGACCCCGGAGATGCCATGGACGCAGTCGGTAATAATGTTGTTGAAGATGCGCGCACTGCTTTCATTAACCTGGATATCAATTCCGGTATTCGTAGCATGGATCGTGTTTCCGAAGTAGCGGTTTGAAAGAGCCCCTTTCTTGTTGAATATCCCGGCGTTGCCGGTGCCCAGAAGGATCGTTCGCGTTACCAAGTTGCCGGAACTTTCGATGCTGATACCCTCGGTGCCAACATCGTGAATGTAGCATTCATGAACGACACAGGAGTCCCCCTTTACCATGACCCCAACTTTCGTTGAACCCGTAAACTCCAGATTCTGCACTTGGACAAAGGAGGCTGAGACGGTCACTAGGTCGAACGAACCGGATTGACCGTCAATAACGGGTCGTCCATTTAAACCACGATAGAGTATGGGGGCGGTACCTGTGCCTGATGTTTTGAGATCGACTGACTGTGGGATAAGGTAATTCCCCGGGAGTATATTAACCGTATCACCGGGAACCAGAATTTCTTTGGCGGCGCCGTTGTCAATCGACTGCCAAGCCTCCGCAGGTGTCAAACCCGTATAGGCATCGTCGCCTGAGGGCGCGACATAGTACTGGGTGGCGTTGGTAGAAACCGCCAGAAGCAGAACTGACCAAAGAGCTCGTCGCGTCGCTGTCAACATATTTAGAGATTGCCCTATCTTCTATTATCTGTCTTATCGACTTTTTCCAATGGGAGCTAAAGGCCTGCATGCCTGAGCTATAGGCGGAATCGCGACTTTGAATTGTCAGGATATGTGAGGTCAGTTAAGCGCGAAGATCGGGGCGAGTAAATGTGAGAGGCGGCGTTCGCCTTGCATAAGTCATTGTACGACAATGTCTTTCGGATGTGCTAGGTAGACCCCATCATTTGGCTTACCTCTCACGGATTATCGCTTTCGGCCAAAGATCTCCATAACGACCAGCCGGTTTCCGTCAAAGCTATTGCTTTTGGGCATCCGTTGAGACTACATTAATAGTGTACTCTGTCCAATTTCACTGACCATTATCGAGGGGTGCAGACATGGGTCATCTGGTTGGCAAAGATCTCTATCGAAAACTCGGTAAGAAAATCGACGGTCTCACCGCCCGCGCTCCATGGAATGACACCCTATACGCAATCCTGAGGGAACTCTATACACCGGCTGAAGCCGAGTTAGTCGTGCGCATGCCGTACGGTTTGTCCGATATTGCCCGGATTCAGGCTGCGACAGGGGTTGATCGTCAGCAACTCGAACGCCTGCTGGAGCAGTTGTGCGAAAAGGGACTCGTGCTCGACGTATGGGCCAAAGAGGAATATCACTACACTGTTTCTCCCTTGATCATCGGAATCTTCGAATTCACCATGATGCGCACCCGTGGCGAGCTCAACACCCGTGAATGGGCGCGGCTGTTTCATACATACCTGCAGGACAGGACGACTTTTTACGATGCCAACTGCGGCAATGGTCAGAGGATATCATCATTGCGGACGCTCCCTTACGAAGAGACGCTCGATGAATCGGCCCGTGTAGAGGTCCTCGATTATGAGAAGGCCGAGGGTATCGTATCGAACGCCCGCAAGGTGGCGATCGGCATCTGCTCGTGTCGGCACGAGAAGCTTCATGCAGGCGAAAAACGGTGCGCCGTACCCCTCGAAACCTGTTCCAGTTTCGACGGCGCCGCAGAAACGCTTATCCGACACGGCATGGCGAAGGAAATTTCTCGCGAAGAAATGCGCGACAGGCTCGCACGGTCCAGGGAAGACGGGTTGGTCATGTGCGCCGATAACGTCCGCAACGATATTTCATTCATCTGCCATTGCTGCAGTTGCTGCTGCAACGTGTTGCTGGGCGTCAGTCGGTTCGGCTATCCACAGATGGTGGTGACATCGAACTTCATCGCGCGGATAGACACAGACAATTGCCTCAACTGCGGAACGTGCGCAGCCGCGTGTCCGGTGGGTGCGATCGACGAGGGCGGCAATGGTGACTTTCCGAAAGTGAACGAATCAATTTGTCTGGGCTGCGGCGTGTGCGCATTGCGGTGTCAGAGCAGTTCCCTCCGATTGGTAAGCCGTGCCAAACGGGTCTTCTGCCCTGCCGATACCTTCGAACGAGTTATCCTGCAGAGTCTGGAGCAGGGGACGCTGCAGAACCTGCTGTTCAGCGATCCCGGAAAACTCTCGCACAGCTTCCTTCGGGGATTTGTCGGCGGATTCCTGAAACTGCCTCCTGTCAAACGGTCACTCCTTGGCGACAGGCTTCGTTCGCGTTTTCTGACCGCCATAAGAAGGTCCCCTGGCTGAGGTGTGGTCAGCCCGCGGCCGGTTGGGCGCCGCCACGCGAAGTACCGCATAATGGACTACTGCATAGATGTTCATCTTGACAGAGACACAGAACTGCTGAAACTTTGCGATAGGGCCCAAAAACCTTACAGGTAAGGAGGTGAAGAGTCGTCTGCTTGAATCAGACGGCAGACAGGGCATTAGAGAGGCCGTTGGGATAATCTGTCATTGGAGTCGACATCCGCCTCTATTGGCAATTAGAATTTCTATCTGAGGAAACTCACATGAAAGCAAGGAAACCCAACAATCGACGTTGCCTTTTGATCCCACTACTTAGCGTAGTTGTAGTCGTTTCGTTCGTCTACGCACAACAGGGCAATGTAGTGTCGAGCTATGGCCCGACCAACCTGAGCCAGTCATTCGACCAGATAAAGGCCGAGCGGATGGCGGTCAAGGCCGCCCGGGCAAAAGAGCACATGGAGATGCTCAACAGCCGGTACGACTTGACCAAAAAGACGGCCGCCGATATCGCGATGTCCGGCGGCAAACCAATACCAATTGGTCCAACGGCCAAATTGCAGGGCGTCACCTGGGAGCAACTCGATAAGATGACTCCCGATGACATGAGCGGGAAAGGGTTGTTTCCGTACAAACCCCTGCCGTTTGCCGATCATGCCGAGGGGGGCATGCTCTTCCCCGAAATGATCACCAAGGAACTTCCGCGGCTGATTCGGTTCGATCTTGATTTCGATCTGCCGGAGCATTTCCTGCCGGACCCAGCGCCCGGCATCTACCTCACTACTCGACCCGACCTGGGCGACGTTTCAAAGGGGAAGCTTGTTACCATCGACAACTACTACGAGATGTTCAACGGGATCCTCAATCCGAAGCAGCTTGAAGGCCTGCGGCTGCTGTTGACCCAGTTCCCGCAGCAGCAGTTCAATGCAACAGAAGACCGTCGTACCGACAAGCCGAGTCTCGGCGTCACCTGCTTCGACTGCCACGCCAACGGTCATACCAACGGCGCGAATCACCTGGTGGGAGACATTCGCCCCCAGGAGTTCAGGCATCGCATCGAAACACCCTCGCTAAGGGGTGTGAACATCCAGCGCCTCTTCGGATCGCAGCGCGCGCTCAAAACGGTGGAGGACTTTACGGAATTTGAGCAGCGCGCCGCGTATTTCGATGGCGATATTTGCATGGCTACCAAGAAAGGGGTCAATATACTCGAGCGCGGGTCGCAGGTGCATTTTATGGCCGAGTTCTTGGCGCTGCTTGATTTTCCACCGGCTCCCAAGTTGAATATCTACGGTCAGCTCGATCCGGCGAAGGCCGGCGCCGGCGAACTTCGCGGCGAGGGGCTGTTCAACGGCAAGGCCAAATGCGCCTTGTGTCATCCGGCGCCGTACTACACCGACAATAGCATGCACGACCTGAAAGCGGAGCGGTTCTATAAGATGGAAATGGTGAACGGCATGATGATGGCGCACGACGGCGCGATCAAGACCTTTCCGCTCAGAGGTATCAAAGACTCGCCGCCGTATCTACACGACGGCCGTTGTTTCACCCTTGAAGATGTGGTCGAGTATTTCAATCTCGTCCAGCAGCTTCACTTGTCGACCCAGGACAAGAAGGATCTGGTGGCGTTCATGCGCTGTCTGTGACACGCACGTCATCGTTGGCAGGGAGGGCCGCTGAAATCCCTCCCTGTCAACCAACGATTCGACTACCCCTCAGTGATTCAATTCAGTATCTACCCCATTCCACACTCGCTATTCTTGTGCGACAATCGGATGAAGCTATTGCGCTCGGTATGAATCTCATCGTATCTATAGAGATAAGAGGACATCACGTATGGCGGAATTGAAGACTAAACCGACGGGCCGGAGCGTTAAGGAGTTCCTGAACAGAATCGACAATGACGAGACCCGCAAGGACTGCCAGGTGCTGGCCAGGCTCATGAAGCGGATTACCGGGGCAGCGCCGAAAATGTGGGGAGACAGCATCGTAGGCTTCGGCGACTACCACTACACGTACGGGAGCGGGCGGGAGGGGGACTGGTTTCTGACTGGATTCTCGCCGCGAAAGCAGAACCTCACGCTCTACTTGATGTTTGGACTTCAGACGAGACCCGATCTGGTGAAGCGAATCGGAAAAGTCAAGACGGGAAAGGGCTGTCTGTACATCAAAACTCTGTCCGAGATTGATCTGGCGGTTCTGGAAGAGTTAGTGAGGTCGTCGGTAGTGGCGACAAAGGAGAAATTCAAGTAAGTGAAATGCAGGGTCAGCATCGGGGCATGGCTTGGATGCCCTGCCCAACAGCAAATCAGCGCGCTGTTAAGGTCACGCAGATGTCGATAGCATGGCCAAAGGCCTGTGGATTCTCTGGCTTGATGACTACCGATGCATCTGCCGACAGCCGTGTATCGACCTCAAGCACTCTGGCGTCAACCGGTGTCCATTCGTATGATTGATCGTTGATCTTCACCAGGAGCGTCTGAGGCGGTTGGTCTTTGTCTAACCTGGCCGTGAAGGTCAGGTGGAACTGGCCCTCGGGATTTTCAAACATCCACACGATCTCTTTTCGATAACAGTTCAGCCGGGCGCACTGAGTCTGTGAGGCGCACGAATCGGGCAACTCGATATACACCGTGTCGACATCAACGACAGTGTCCGTTTGGATGATCGTATCGGTGTTCACGACTGTATCGGTCTGAATGACGGTATCGGTCAAAACGATCGTGTCTACCCGGACAATAACTCCTGGGGTCTGCGACTGACCATCGATACTCTCCAGCGGCTTCGAGCAGTTCACGAGAAGCTGAAACGACGCCGCGAGCATCGCCAGGATCGCAACAACATGCAAGCGCTTCATCTGGCGCCTCCGAGGTCGGTGTGCAGGGTGACCGAGATCAGAAACTGATCGTTTTTTGGCCGGGATATTCGGTCGCCGGCAATGCGGTGCCTGGCCGGATTGTATGATCCAGTGACCGACGCGTGCGCAAATGGTGTAACCCGCATCCCCAGCACTGGTCCTTCCGACAGTTTCACGAATTCATAGTATTTCTGCGAAATCTCTTCGATACGGAACCACCCCCCTACAAACCCCACTCGGGCCTTCTTAAGGGGGAACACAGTCAACTGCCCGCCAGCCATTCGTCGCCAAGTGTCCAGTTTGACACCCTGAAACCGATATGAATTGTTCCAGAAAGTGTGCCCAACCAGACCTTCAATGAACACCACCTTTTTCCACGAAATGGCACCGGCAACAATTGGTATGCCGCCGAACGGTGATGAAGAGACACCGGCGCTCAGTCGCAGTCCCATGTTCTCTGTCAGCAGACTCGCCAAGCTTTTTGATTCCACGTTCGGGCGCTCAATCTGACTTGCTTGTATCGGCGTTGCGGGACGCGACTCGTTTCCCATCAGGTCTCGTTCGATACGAACGCTGACAGAACGGTACCGTCCGCCGCGCGCGGCCACATCGACGGATTGGATCAGAAGCTGCGTGGAATCGACATGGAAATCTCGTATCAATACGTTGCGAAGCGCGTGGGCTCGACCAAGAGCCAGCCCCGGGTTCTTGGCGTCGTTGTTGGCAGCAAAGCGAACGCCATCGGCACCCCCCGTCACCACGCCGCGCGCCAGAGGATACTTGCGGAGCGTATCGGCAACCGCCTGCAGCTGCGGGTAGTATGGTTTGAAGAAATTCTGGCTAACTGTCCCGCCGACCCCCAGCGGAAAATCCGCGATCAGCACTTCTTGCGTACACGCGATTGATGCCAGCACCAGGATGCTGCTGATTACCGAAACGATGATTCGTAACACGAGATCGTCGTCACTCCAGTTTACGTTTGCCGGTTCACTAACGTCTGCTGCCGACCAACTTCGGAATCACCCGTCGGAGGGCAGAACCGTCGTGTCATTCAGCAAAAATCGGACCCAAATCAGAGAGCCCGCGTACGGGAGGCCAATTGATGTGCGCGTTTGCCTACCCGCTAACTGTACGCCTTCCAAGAAGGTGCGGGAGATTGGCAAGCTGGTAAATCAACTGCCTGGCGCGGACCGGACTCCGGTGTATTCAGGAGACGGAGTGTTGGCACCTGAAAGTTGGTGCACTTGTTCAGCATCAGCGGTGGCGCAAACTACTCTAAGTACCTATGGTGTTGACCATACAGTTATCACTATCACTGCTCAACCGCTGAACAGACGGACGTCGGGCGGTTGCCCCTGCGGTGCCTGAGCAATGGCGCTATTGGGGTATTGTCTGTTCCGAGTGAGTGCAGGTGTGCTGAGTCGACCGGGAGTGTGCTGGCAACGTGTTATGCCGGCTGCTTTATGAGACAATCACTCTGTTTGATGCTGCGCGTTTCACCGCCGAACTGTATCCCCATGCTCTTGAGCATATCAAACGGCGGAATGCCGCCGATCTGGACAATCACGTAGTCGTTAGGGATCTCCATCACTCCCTTCTTCGTTTCTAGGACCACGGACTTCTCACGAACCTCCTTCACCTGTGAGTCGAACAGCGGGATCACTTTGTGATCGGCGATCATCTTGTTGATGGCGAGTTCATTTTTCTTTTTCACGCGGAAGAAACTGCTCTTGCGGTACGAAATGGTGACGACGTTGCCGGGTTGTCTGGCCAATCCTGCGGCCGCTTCGACCGCGCTGTCGCCGCCGCCCACTACCAGCATATGTTTATCGCAATACGATTGGGCATCAACGAGCTGATACATCACCTTGGCTTGTTCTTCACCCGGCACGTCCATCTTGCGCGGTGTGCCTCGCCGCCCCAGCGCCAGCACGACGAAGCGGGCGTAGTGCGACCGGGTCTGAGTTTTGACGATGAACGTGTCCGCCTCGTGCTGTACGTCGTCGACACGCTCGCCCGTTTTGATATTGATATTGAACTGCTCCAGGATCGTATACCAGGTGTCCAGCAGGTGTTCCTTGGAGTATTCTTCCTTGGTAAGCCAGCCATAGAGCGGGATCTCGACCGGCTGGGTCATCACCAGCTTCCTCCGCGGATAGTGAAGGATCGTTCCGCCGGCATCCCGCTCATCGAGCACCAAATAGGTCAGACGGTGCTGGATGGCCGTCAGCGCGGCCGAGAGTCCGGCCGGGCCAGCCCCCACGATAATCACATCGAGCGTATCCCCGTTGGTAGAACGCTGCCCGCGTCGGGCGATCTCATCCACCACCATGCGCCCCTGGGCAATAGCGTGGCGGATCAACGATAGCCCTCCCAGTTCACCGGCCACAAACAGCCCGGGAACGGTGGTCTCATTTCTGGGCGTGAGAATCGGTATATCTGGACGGGTGGTAATATCGCCGAGCCCCACCTTGAGCGCCCCCACCGGACAGGCGCGCTCGCAATGACCGTGACCGACACAGCGTTGGCCGTTGATGACCTCGGCGATCCCCCAGACGACGCCAAGCACGTCCCCCTCGGGGCAAGCGGCAACACATGCGCCGCAGCCAATGCAGGCCGAGCGGTTGACCATCGGGTACTGGGCGCGAGGCCGGTCGATCCCCATTGCCTGCGCTTCCTCCTTCCGGGCCGCGGCCGATTGCTGATCCTTGCGGAACCGCCGAAAGTACGGCACGAAGGTCACTAAAATAAGAAGGATGACACCGATCCAAATAAGAGTCTGCTGCATGATTCTTCTACCCTTCCGCAACGGCCGGGTTCAGACTCAGAAGCGGTACCCAAGTTCCGTCTGCAGGCGCATGCCCTCAATATCATCGCCGGTGTCGAATTGCACAGAGCCGCCCAGAAAATAATGCCGCGACAGATCCCCCTGGCCGAACAGCTCGTACCATTGATTCCTACGGTTGGTGTTGTCGGATTCCGCGCTGTAGCTGTAGAGGCCGTAGGCCGTTCCGATCATGACCCGTCGCATGAGGTTGTCACTGATGCGAACCGAGTAATTGTGGCCGTGCTCGAATGGTCCGTCGAATCCGGCGAACATCCCCATGAACATTGCGGTCGATCGCCAGAGCTCCGACTTGTTCACGGAGAACGAATAGGATCTGGTGACGCTTGGGTCCCCTTCCCTGTTTCGCAGTCCGTAACTGATGGCTGTCTGAATTCGCAGCGGCAGGCTCAGGTCGAGCTGCGTGCGCATGCCCTGTCGCAAGTGGTCATCGAACAGACTGTCGACCGTGGACCTGGTTTCCAGCGTGCGGTAATTGGTCCGGTTATCGTAGCTGAGGCTGAGGCGCACGCGTCTGTGGAGACGATAGTAGACGCCAAGGTACAGGCTGGAAATGTCGACGCTCTGACCTGTCGTCTCACGGCGCCATCGGCGGTTGACATCGATCTCCGCGGTGTGGTACATCCCCCAGGTGGAACCGGCGTTATATCTTCCCTGGAGAGCGATATACTCGCGGCTGACCACCATGTCGGCGTACTCGCCAATCCCCGCGACACTCTCTTCGAAATAGCTCTTGCCAGGCTCTCCCTGCATGAGTGTCACATACCCGCCGGTTCTCATGATCGGAAGCTGGTCTTCTGAGAAGGCCCACAGCGGCTCCCTGCCGCCGAACATACCGATCCGCACGTTTTGCGATATCCTCGCTTCCATGAGCAAGCCGTCCAGATATCCGGCGCTGCCCGCCCGTCGCGGAAGGATCCTGCCGGCGTAGGCGTTCACCAGCGCACCCGGCTCTTCATAGCTGATCGAAAACTCCCAGATACGATTCTCCCATGCGTTCCGCGAAACCTGGGAACTGTACGTTCGCTGGCGCTGATCATACCGGCCCCGCGAGCGGATACTGAAAGTCAGTTCCTGTCCAAACAACCGGCGCGCTTTCAAATTGAACCGCCCGGTGATCTGGGAAAAGTCCAAATTCGAGGCGGATCGGTCGTCCCAATGGTAGTAGAGCACCGAGAGATTGCCGGTGATTTTCGGGGCCGAGGGCTTGGTGTAGCTCTTGGGTGCTTCCGGAGTAACGGTATCCACCGGTTCGGCTTGCGCGACCAACACACTGGAATCGACTGCAGACGCCACGGTGTCGCGGGGCGCAGTGGCAACAAGTTTGGCGACGTCCCCCACGGCAAGCGTGCAGGAATCGGTCAGTCTTTTGCACGAGGCCGAATGCTCGGCGACAAATAGTACTTCGACCTCCGTCCGGCACTTACTCCGACTTGTGATAACCAGTCGATCGCCGACCGAAAGCCCCTCGGCTTTGCCGATACTCAAGTACACGTTCTCGGCGGACAAATACTTGACCACCGGTTTCGAAGTAGCGCCCAGAACGGATGTCGTCAGCAGGCCGATGATCACGACGGTCACAAAGCTCAATTTGCTCATCAATGTCTCCCTCTGGGATGACAGTTGTAGCACGCGGCGCTCAGATACTGGTAGTTGCTCACGCCTGAGTGTTTCGCATCCATGGTTGTTTGGTTGTGTTCGTGACAGTTGATGCACTCGAACACGGCGAAATTGGCCGGATTCACGTGGCACTCGCTGCAGAGTGTCCACTTGCCGTTATGAGCCCCGGAGTAAATCGGAAAATACTGGGCGTCATGGTCCCAGTTAGCCGGCGACCAGCCGTTCGTCGTGTGGCAGGACTGGCAGTCGGTCGGGAAATTGGCAGCCAGGTGGTTGGGGTTGGTCGTGCCCGTGTAGTCGGCCTGGTGACAGGCGTAGCACGTGGACGGCGTGCCGGTATATCCGCTCGTGTGACACGCCAAACAGGCAGTCAAGGCATGCTGTCCGGTCAACGGGAACCCGGTCAGATTATGGTCGAACGTCGCCGGTGTCCAGGCGGTGGTGCTATGACACGACACACAGTCATGGCTGAAACCAGACGTGACATGGTTGGGATTCGTCGTCCCGTTGAAGGCGGTCTGGTGGCAGGTATAGCAATCGGACGGCGTGCCGGTGTAGCCCGTCGTGTGGCAGTCGATACAGGACACTGTCTGGTGAGCGCCGGTCAACGGAAACGCGGTTGCGCTATGATTGAAATTGGCCGGCGTCCAGGCGCTGGTCGAGTGACAGGTTGTGCAATCATGACTGAAGCCGGAGGCAACGTGATTTGGATTCGACACTCCCTCAAACGCTGTCTGGTGACAGGTGTAACAGTCGCTGGGCGTACCGGCGTACCCGGTGGTGTGGCAGTCGGTGCAGGTGACAGTCCGGTGCTTGCCGGTCAGTGGGAATGCGGTCGCGTTGTGATCGAACGAACTGGGTATCCAGGCATTTGTCGAGTGGCAAACAGTGCAGTCGTGGCTGAATCCGAACGAGACGTGATTCGGACTCGATACGCCTTCGAACGCAGTTTGGTGACACGAGTAACAGTCGCTCGATGTCCCGGCGTACCCGGTGGCGTGACAGTCGATGCAGGTGACAGTCGTGTGCCTTCCGGTCAGCGGGAACGCTGTCGTGTTGTGATCGAACGAACTCGGCGTCCACCCGTTGGTCGAGTGACACGAGATGCAATCGTGGCTGAAATTGGCCGACGCATGGTTGGGATTGGTGGTGCCCGCAAAGGCCGTCTGATGGCACGAGTAGCAGTCAGTCGGGGTTCCGGCGTACGATGTCGCGTGGCAGTCCCCACAGGCCACTGTCTGATGTCGCCCTGTCAATGGGAAACCGGTGGCCGCATGGTTATAGTTGGCCGGTCGCCACTGGGCCGTCGTGTGGCAGATTGCGCACTCATGCGTGAAGCCGCTCTGGCTGTGGTTGGGGTCAGAGGTGGCCAGAAAGTCCGGACTATGGCAGCTATAGCAGTCGTTTGGCGTGCCGGCGAAGCTGGCAGCATGACAGCTCATGCAATTCACCTGTTGGTGCGCACCGGTAAGGACGAACGAGGACGGGTGGGTATAGGAGGCGTTCTTCCAGGTGCCGGACGCCGCATGGTGGCACTGTTCGCAATTTGATTGGAATCCGGCCGCAACGTGATTCGGATCGGTCGTTGCAGCATATGTTTCGGCGTGACAGCCCATGCAATCCATCGGGGTTCCGCCGTATTCGTTGCGGGCCTGGTTGCGATGGCAGGCTTCGCAATCGGCGACCGCGTGCATGCCGGTGAGGGCAAACCCCTTTTGCGAGTGCAGTTCAAGCATATCCTTGCGGTTCTGCCAGTCTCGCGGCGTATGACAATTCTGACAAGCCAAACCGAGTTGTCCCTGATGGTGATCGGCGTGACAGTCAGCGCAGGCCACACCGACATGGTTGAACACCGGATCCTTGTGGCAGCCGATGCACTGCGCAGTGGCGTGCGCACCGGTCAGCGAAAAGCCGGTTACGTCATGATTGAACTGGACCGGACTCCGTAGTGCCGACCAGGAGTCGGCCGTATGGCAGTCCTGGCAATCCCATTTCAGTTCGCCGTGAGGATTCTGCGACGAAGTCCGGCTGAGAATCACTCCGGCCACAGTCACAAGGAGCAGGACGGCGAACGTTGCGGCGCGTCTCATGTCTTGTTCTCCTTTTTCAAAACTGGAGTTGCGCCGTGGCAGGAGGCACAGGCAGTATCCAGCGGCTTGTAGGCAACAAATGGTTCCGTGCCGACCATGATCGGCCGGTGACATTTCTGGCACGGGACCCTGATATGGGCTCCGTCCAGCTTGAAACGCGATTGCCGATTGTGATCGAATTTTCTGGCCTTCCAGTCCTGGGGCGTGTGGCAACCGGCACAATCCGTAACGTTACTTCCGGCCGCCGCGAACTGACCCAGATGAATGTCTTGGTGACACCCGGAACAGACGGTTGCGGCACCGATCATGGTGAGCGCGGGCTCTTTGACCCCTTTGACACGCCCCGTGTGACACTTGCGACAGTCTACTGAACTGTGCTTGCCTTCGAGCGCGAACCTCGTCAGGCCATGGTCGAATCGCACTTGGCGCCAGGTTTCCTCCGAGTGACAGAATTCGCACCCTTTGTTCGTTACGTACTTCTTGGCCTCGCCGCGATGTGGGTCGCCGTGACAGACCACACACCGCATGGATTTGAACTTGAATTGGTAGCGGACTGTCTCCGTTCCGCTGGCGCGCTTAGCATGACAGCCACTGCATGGGACCGCTTTGTGCGCCCCCGTGAGCGGATACTTCGTCTGCTCATGCTGCGCCATGAGGAAGCGGGCAGGCGAATACCCCGCCACGGTATGACATTCCTCACATGCCCCTTTCGAGGGCCGGGCGGCGAACTCCTTGTTATGGAAATCAGTATGGCAATCACGACATACGGCGAACGGGAGCTTGGCGCGTTCCCGACCCGGAATATGACATTTGTCGCACGCCACCCCTGCATGTTTCCCTTCGAGCGGATAACGGGTCTTGCTGTGATCGAAATTGGCCTTGTTGGTCACGTTCCAACCGTCGGCGCTGTGACAATTGGTGCAGTTGGCCCCCAACCTGCCCTTGTGCGGATCGGTGTGGCAGTCCGTGCACTGCTGGAACACCAGTGGACTGAGCCGAAGAAACTTGCCGTCATCAACAGTGCTATTGTCCACTACCGGCAGGTGACATTTCTCGCACAAGACGGTCGTGTGTTTGCCCTGCAAGGTGAATCGTGTTCGGGTGTGGTCGAAGCCGGTGGGCGGTTTCCACGAAGCGGCCGTATGGCATTCCGAGCAGGCGGCCATCAGTTGACCGCGGTGTTCGTCGAAATGGCAACTCTTGCAGGCACTGTCCAGGCCGAGGAAGGTCCGGTCGAGCGTCGTCTTGTCCGTTTCGAGGGCGGCTCGGTGCATTATGAACTTCTCCTGGTGACAGGCGCGGCAATCTGCAGTGGCATGCTTGCCTTCAAGCCTATAGCCTGTCTGCGAGTGATCCAACTGCTTCTGCCCTTCTTTCCAATAGACCAGGTCGAACGTGCGTCCCTGATGCTCCACATGACACAACTGGCATTGCCGGTACTCCTGACGACCGTGCAGCCCCGTGCGACTGTCGAGCCGCTCGCGTATTGCCGAGTGACAGGCCAGGCAATTGTCCGGAACCAACTGCCGGTCCGAACCATGGCACTTGGAGCAGTTCTGCACACCCTCGAGGAAGGCGTGCGACTGGTGCAGTTCTCCCGGCGATAGCTGGGCGACTGTCGCCCCGGGTGCCAGTACCAACACGATGAAACAGAGTCCATACCCCGCCAATCGGTACACTGCTGACGATCCTCTAACCAATCCACCCGTAGCCGGTCCAGAGCGCCACGCCGATATGGATTGCCATAACGATATACATGACAATGGCGAACGGTTTATGAATAACATGCCAGTAATGAAACAACATCCGCATCTCACTCAGGAGCCCGATCCGCCGGCGCAGGAGCGCCCGGCGAAATTCCGTCTCGAACAGTTCCATGAACTGATTTTTCGGCAGGAGGATTATCCTCCGGAGCCGTCGGCGCAGTTCCCGTTTCGTGAACGGTCGCGCCAGGTCGCCGCCTATCAGGATAAGCGCCGAGGTCAGCGCGCCATGACGACGGGGGATCAGTCGCTTCTCGAACAGCGCGTCAACACGTTTCAGCGTCTCGTCATCAAGGCGGAACCGCTCTTTCAAACCGTCGGCGATATGCGTACTCGCCTGCTCCATCTCCTGTAAGGTCAGCTCATTTCCAGCAATGTTGCGCGGTATCTGCATGTACAGGTACCGCCCGAAATAACCGCTGGCGGCGACCGCCACCATCGACCAGAAGCCCACAGCCACCAGGCCCTGGACTTTGAACGAAGTGTGCAGGACAATGAACAGCGGACCAATGACCCCGAAATAGATATGCAGGTCGAGCCAGTACCGGAGCGCCGGGGCTCGCCCCAACAACCGAGTCCGCTTGCGCATCGTGTACCCAAGCATTAATACCATCATGGTCGCGCCCACGATTCCGTAGGTGAGACCATGAGTGCCCGCCGGACGGAAAACACGATAGTCCGCATGATGCGGGCGTTCCGCGTACGGCGTCATGTAATACTGTAAGCCTTCGGCAAAAAACCAGATCAACAGCGCGAATGACACGCCGTACAATGCCCACAGGAACAATCGGCGACGCGGCGAACTGGAAGGGGTGCCGTCAAGCGTTTCTTGAACGGCGACGGGAGATGGCGAAATCAATTTGCGCTTACCTCGCTGGTTCCACGACTACACGAAAGGGCTCGTGCCGGCCACCTTACGTGGCGGCCCATACTTCACCTCCCCCGGCCGATTAGGTACTCAAGCCCCCATATATACCATTGAGTCATTTATCGGCCGATTTAGTCCAAAAATCCAGTTGAAACTGGAGACTCGCGGCGGGTACAATATCCGTTAATATATTGTGTCGCAGTCGGTTACTGGAGCGATTCGAGTCTCCGACGGTGAGGATTCTTAGGAGTTATACCCGTCGGTCGGGCCGGGGATTCCCAAAAATACCGATACTATCCTCATCAAGCCATGCGGGCCTCGACCGACGATGCTATCTAAGCAATTAAACCGTAAATGATTACAGCCGATCGGGGTGAGAGTTATTTTGTGTCACGACGATGTCATGTCGGTACCATGAACCGGCGAAGTCAATGACCGGCAGGCGCTCCAGACGATTTCTCCGCTCTCGATTCCGGCAGCCCTGCGGCAGCAGTCCCGAGTGTCCGAGCACCCGAAAGATAGGTATAGAGTGCCGGGATGACATACAAGGTCAATCCCAGCGAAAACAGCAGGCCTCCGATGATGACGATCCCCATCGACACCCGGCTCCGGGCGGCGGCCCCGAGCGCCAACGCGATCGGCAGAACACCGAAGACCGTCGCGAGACTGGTCATGAGAATGGGACGGAACCGCTGTGCAGCAGCGTCGATCACCGCTTCGCCAAGCGCCAATCCTTGTCCTTTACGTTGGTTGGCGAATTCGACAATCAGAATACCGTTCTTGGTCACGATACCGACCAGCGCGATAATACCGATCTGGCTGAAGATGTTGAACGTCTGGCCGAACAGCCACAACGAGAGAACCGCACCCGCCAGAGCAAGCGGAACCGTGAACATGATGATCAACGGGTCGCGAAAACTCTCGAACTGCGCCGAGAGAATGAGGTAGACGAGGACGAGCGCCAGCACGAACGCGAACAGCAGCGTATTCGAACTTTCGGTGTACTCCTTGGCGGTTCCGGCCAGGCTGGTCGCAAACGACTCATCAAGCGGCTCTCCAGCGATCTTTTGCATTTCGTCAATCCCCTGCCCAAGCGTCACCCCTCTCGCCGGCGCCGCCATTACCGTGGCGGCGACATACCGATTGTACCGATACAATTGCGGCGGACTGCTGCGATATGACAACTGAACAATGTTGTCGAGTTGGATCAGGTCTCCCTGTGCGTTCCGCACATATATGGACTTGAGATCAAGTGGTTCGTCCCGATCGGTCCGTTCCGCTTGCGCGATGACCGAATACTGCTTGCCATTAAATATGAAATAGCCGTAGCGCTGGCCGCTGAAGTAGAGCTGCAGTGTTTCGGCGATATCCTTTACCGTGATGCCGAGCGCCCGGGACCGTTCACGGTCGATCTGGATCGTCATTTCCGGCTTGTTGAACTTCAGGTTCAGATCGACCACCTGAAAGAGCGAATCCGCCTGTGCCCGTTGTATGAACGCCGGCACCACGCTTTTCAGTTTGTCCAGGGTCGGCGCCTGGATGACGAACTGGATCGGCAGCGAGGAGCCACGGGTGGCGCCGATTGTTTGCTCCTGGGTGACATACGCCCGGGCAAACGAGAGATCGCGAACGCGGGGAGTCAGCCAATCAGCAACCTCCTGCTGTGTCCGCGCCCGCTGATCGGGCGGCACCAGATTCACTCTCACGAAACCGGAATTGACCGAAGCCGCTCCGCCGAAACCGGGTGACGTGACCGACATGATGGCATCTCTTTCCGGAAGCGTGTCAGCCAACGCGATCAGCTTACCGATGTACGACGCCATGACTTCATACGATGTTCCCTCCGGGGCGGTCGCGTTGACGACGAGACGGCTCTTGTCTTCGAGCGGAGCCAACTCCGATGGTATCAGAGCCCCCAACCCCAAGATCAACGCCAATGAAATCGACATAATGACCAGAGCCAGGTATCTCCTGTGTATGAATCTCTCCAGCGAAGAACGGTACGCGCCATTCAGGCGATTGAACAGTCGTTCACTTGACTCGAACAATCGATTCTCGTGCGTGCTCTTGCGCAGCGTCCGTGCACTCATCATGGGAGTCAGAGTGAGGGACACGAAGGCGGAGATGAGCACTGAGCCCGCGACGACGATTCCGAACTCGCGAAACAGTCGGCCCGTCAGCCCCTGCAAAAAGATGATCGGCAGGAACACTGCCGCCAGGGTAATGGTCGTGGAAATGATGGCGAAGTAGATCTCCCTGGAGCCGCAGTGGCCGGCCTCGATCGGGTCCATGCCCCCTTCAATCTTGCGGTAAATATTCTCGAGTACCACGATGGCATCATCCACGACAATGCCGGTTGAAAGCACGATACCGAGCAGGGTGAGGATATTGATAGAGAAATTGGCGACATACATAATGAAGAACGCGCCCACCAGGGAGATCGGGATCGCGAGCATCGGAATGATGGTCGTGCGCCAATGGCGCAGGAACACGAATATGACCAGAAGGACCAGCAGGAACGCCATGGCGATCGTTTCGCCCACTTCGAGGATGGCGCGCCGGATATTGGTCGTAGTATCGAGCGCCATCCTGAGCTCTAGCCCCTCGGGCATGTCTCTTCGGAGCTGCTCCAGGCGGCGGTAGAATTCGTCGGCGATGGCGATGTGATTCGATCCGGGTTGCGGCGTGAGGGCAATGCCGACCATCGGCACGCCGTTGTTGCCGCGCATCAGGGTCCGCTCGTTCTCGGGAAGCAGGACCGCACGGCCGATGTCACGAAGCTTGATAACCGAACCGCCTGCCTCACGGATGATCAGGTCGTTGAATTCGTCCGGCGTGGTGAGCCGACCGAACGTGCGGATCGACAACTCCGTCGAGTACCCTTCGATCCGCCCCGACGGCAGCTCGACATTCTCCCGGTTGAGTGCATCGCGCACATCGAGCGGCGTCAGACCGTGTGCCGCCAGCCGCGCGGGGTCAATAAGCAGCTTCATGGAGTATTTCTTCTCACCGTAGATGCGTATCTCACTCACTCCCGGGATGGTCTGAAGCCGTTCTTTGAACACATCGTTGGCGATCGCCGACAGATCCAAAAGACTGTGCCGGTCGCTCCGCACCGTCAGTATCAGGATGGGGCTGGCGTCGGCGTCCGACTTGGAGATCACGGGCGGATCGATGTCCGAGGGAAGACTGCGCATGACCCGCGAGACCCGGTCGCGAACGTCGTTGGCCGCTTCCTCCATCGATACCCCCAGCTCGAATTCAACCGTGATCGTGCTGCGGCCGTCGGCGCTGATGGAAGTCAGCGACCGGATCCCGGCAATGCCGTTGATCGATTCCTCAAGCGGTTCGGTGATTTGCGATTCGACAATATCGGCGTTGGCCCCGGTGTAGGAGGTGCTGACCGTTACCACCGGCGGATCGACGCTTGGATATTCCCGCACACCAAGAAACACATAAGCAATGACGCCGAACAGGACAATCAGGAGCGAGAGTACGATCGACAGGACCGGCCTGTTGATGCTGATCGAGGGCAGATTCATGGACGCGACTCTCAGTTTCCCTGCAAATTACGGATCTCGATCGCCCGACCATCGACCACCTGCAGCAAACCGGTAGTCAGAATAGTGTCATCAGGCTGCAAGCCCTCTACGATCTGCACGCTGGTTTCAGTGCGAAGGCCGACCTTGACCAGCACCGACCTGGCTTGGCCGTTGCGGACCACGAAGACCTTTTCGCCGGCAAGTTCGGGGATGATGACCCCGGCCGGCACCACCAGAGCGTCGGGGAGTCGCTCAAGCGTGATCTCCACTTTGACGAACGACCCGGGAATGAGCGCGGCGTCAGGGTTTGGGACGCTGGCGCGGGCCTTGATCGTTCGCGTTTTGGGATCGATCTTGGATTCGACCGCAAAGATAGTACCTTGTCGCTCTGTGTCCAACTCGCCTGCTGTGACTACGATTGTGGTCCCCTTGGTTATCTGGCGGGCGTACTTCTCCGGCACTGAGAACTCTATCTTGATGGGATCGATATCCTGCATGGTGGCGACCAGCATGGCGCTCGTAACGTAACTTCCTTCGCTCACGTACCGGAGTCCGACCACCCCGTCGAATGGCGCCACGATCTCGGTCTTCGCCAACTGCGACTCGATCACCTCGCGCTCCGCCTGAATCATCTTCAGGTTGTTGGCGGCCCGGTCGTAATCTTCCTGGCTGATGCCGTTGATATCGAGTAAGCCCTGTTTTCGCCGTTCCTCATCGGCCGCCAGCTTCTCCGCCAACTGCTTCCCTTTGTACTGCGCTTGGAGTTCACTGTCGTTGATCTTGAGGAGCACCTGCCCTTTGTGCACTTTGCCGCCCTCGGCAAACGAAATGCCCGTGATTCGCCCCGAGATCTCCGGCCGCAGTTCGACCTCTTCGTTGGCCAAAAGCGTGCCGGTGGCGTTTATTTTGTTCTCAAGCGGTTGCGGTCGGATCACCACGGCATCAACCGCCAGCTTGGCACCAGTTCCCCCGGGTCGGCCTCCTCCCTGCGTTTTCCCTTCACCACATCCCAGTATTGCCAGGCCAAGAAACCCCACCGAGATACACAGCAGCATGCTGTTTGATAATCGAACGCTGGTCATATTGGTAATACTCATAGACATTGGGTTCGCTGTATTTGTTCCAGTCTTAATATAGTCAACCGAAACCGGACAACCTAATGGTGCCGAGCACCACGTATACGCTGTGCGGGGTGCCAATTGTCGAATTGGCGCAGGATGCTTTATTTTTGACTCTCACTCACCGAAGCCGCATATTCCCAATGGCCGAATTGGGAGTGGAAAGTCTCTGAACCGGACAGGCTGTAGCCGCAAAGGAGTCGTTATGAAGCTACCGTCAATGCAACAGGTGTATGTGGATGCGCGCCGCACCGCGATACGATTTTCGCTGGTTCTGGTCAGTGCCATATGCGGCACGATAGCCGCACTGATCATCGCCGAGCGCGAGGCGCCCGCCCACGCATCGATTGTCTTTCCGCTGTTGTTCGCGTCGGCGCTCGGTATTCCCTTGTTGACAGCCCTGGCTGTTACCGCGGAGAAGTGGCAATGGAATCGTGCCCGGTTATATGGTGGTCAGTTGGTTGGCGCGCTGCTGCTTGTCGGCTATGCGCTGACCGTTCCCATTGATCTCACGCATGCCCCGGCGATTCACGCCATACGGTTTTCCATCCTCTTGGCCGGCGCCGTCTTGTTGGCGATGGTGTTGCCGTACGTGAAGGCGGGGGAAGTGAACGGCTTCTGGCAATACAACAAGACGCTCTATTTTCGGCTGTTCATCACTGCACTCTACTCGGGAGTGCTGTATGCCGGACTTGCTATCGCCCTTGCAGCGTTGGACAATCTGTTCGGCGTGGATGTTCCCGGGAAACGCTATTTCGAACTCTGGATCATCATTGCCGGTTTGTTTGCCCCATGGTTCTTTCTGGCGGGTGTGCCGGAAGATTATCAGTCGCTGGAGCGCGCGGAAGAGTACCCTAAAGGGCTCAGAGTGTTTGCGCAGTATATCCTGATGATTCTGGTACTGGTGTACCTGGTGATATTGTATGCGTACCTGATCAAAATCCTGCTGCAATGGAACTGGCCAAAGGGGTGGGTGAGCAGTCTGATTCTCGGATTCTCCGCCACTGCGATCCTGTCTCTGTTGCTGTTGCATCCGATACGAGATCGAGTCGGCAACGCCTGGATCCGTTCGACGGGCCGATGGCTGTATATTGTTCTTATCCCCCTGATCGTGGTTTTGTTCCTGGCGGTCTCCGAGAGGATCGGGGACTACGGCATCACCGAAAGCCGGTATGCCGGTCTCGCGTTGGGAGTCTGGTTATCCGCTCAGTCGCTCTATTTCCTGTTCACCAAAGCCAAAAGCATCAAATTCACGGTCGGCTCGCTGTGTGTTTTGGCATTTCTCATGGTCGTGGGCCCGTGGAGTATGTTCAACGTTTCAGAAGGGAGCCAGGTATCTCGGTTGGAAAGACTGCTCACCGCACACGAAATCCTGGTGGACGGCAAGGTGCAGAAGACCTCGCTGGAGGTGTCTCTGCCTGACAGAGAGCATATCAGCTCGATTGTCAATTACCTTCGGGAGATCCATGGTTATGACCGGATCCAACCATGGTTTGCTGAGAGCCTGCTGGACTCCACCGGCGATGAAGATCACCGCAACAAGTACGCCGGCGATGTTGTCGCGATGATGGGAGTGGAGTACACTCTCCCGGCACGCTGGAGCCCCGGCGGCACCATGTTGGAGCGGGACGACCACAGTCCGATAGAAATCGGCGGCTACGACAAGATGGTTGCGCCGCGCACCGGATGGGAACCAAAGCCGGAACGGTCGCCGGTCACCGACAGGCTGTGGTATCGCCTGAGTAACAACTCGGACACGCTAACGTTTGTGCTGGGGGACAGCAGCCGGGCTGTCGATTCGGTGAAGGTCGACCTGGCTATCTGGAAACAACAGATTCTTGAAAAGCACACCGACTCCGGCAAAGTGGGCCGTACCACCCTTCCGCCGAACGAACTGGCTGTGACTGCCGAGGCGGAGCGGTTCCGCGTGAAAGCATATCTCAACGGCGTCCATGTCAGCGAAAACGAGCGCGACACGACAGTCAACGCCTATGACCTTATTGTCGTGTACTCGACGCGGAAAGAGGAATAGACCGGTTATTTTATTGTCGCCCAGCGCCTTACGTCCATTCTGGCAAAATCCGGGCTGATTTCGGATATGTAAACAATATGTAAAGTTCTGTTTGCGAGTTTACATATGTGTCGATATGTATACAATAGGTAAACTCGATCTTACAGGTTTACATATCATGACAGAACCGGCAAAATGAGGGATAGCGGAGAGAGATGTGGAGTAATGGCAAGAGAACGGTTATTGAGAATGGATCTGTATAAGATTGAAAAGCCGGACTTATCTAAGTTTACAATTGACAAGATTGTCCGGCGAGTCTCAGAAGTTGGGGATATTGTACAACATGTCGCCAGTCTGACGCACCCGGAATACCTTTACTGGGATGTAGCAAGATACAAAACGCGCCCCAAGGGTATTTCAGCGGAGGAGTTTTGGGCAATTGTCAAGTTTTTCCGTAAACATGCACCAAACCGCATACGGTCACAGGTCAAGAGTGAGTCGGGAGAATACTTCTCCTGGCAGCAGTTGCCGGGATTGACGTTTTTCCTCCATCAAATTGATCTTCAACTTGGAGGCACCCTTGCGGCAGACGAACTTGCTGATCCCAAGGAGAGACGACGTTTCATTTCAAGAGGCATCATCGAGGAAGCCATAGCCTCGTCGCAGTTGGAGGGAGCAAACACCACCCGCAAGGCCGCAAAATTAATGATAATAGAAAGAAGGGTACCGAGGAACCGCTCCGAGCAAATGATTCTGAACAACTACCAAACCATGATCTCTATTGAAGAAGAACTCAAGGACAGGTCTCTGGATCTCCGGGCCCTATTTGATCTTCATATCAACCTGACCAAAGAAACGTTGGAAGCCAAGGATATTGGCCGACTGAGAACTGATCGAGATCGAATCGTTGTCCTCAACTCTGCTCAAGGCGTCGTTTATCACGTGCCACCCAAAGAGCGATTCCTTCGAAGCGAAATAGAACGTCTTATCGCATACGCAAATGACGAAATCACGGAACGGGATTTTGTTCACCCCGTGCTGAAAGCAGTCATCCTTCATTTCTGGCTCGGGTATTTGCATCCGTTCGTCGACGGCAATGGCAGACTGGCCCGGGCCCTCTTCTACTGGTACTTGCTGAGGAAGGACTACTGGGCTTTTTCATACATACCTCTGTCGAGGGTCATCAAGAACTCCCCGGCACAGTATCGGAATGCCTACGTGTACAGCGAACAAGACGATCATGACCTGACCTACTTTGTAGACTATAACGTGAGGAAGATCACGCTCGCAAAGAAGGAGTTTGAGGCCTACGTAAGGAGAAAGCAGTTAGAGAATTTACAGATGGCAAGTACTGCGAAGAACATGTTCATGTTCAATGAACGGCAAATGCAGTTGCTTCGATATCTTCACAAGAACCCGACCGCCAGTACGACTATCGTTTCCCACGCTAGGGTTTATGAAATTTCACTGATGACCGCTCGGAAGGATCTAAAGATCCTGGAGAAAAGAGGGTTGCTTTCTTCGCGAAAGGTCGGTCGACAGGTTCCCTACTTCCCCACAAAGCAGATTGAAAAGCTCTTCCGCGTCAAGAGTTGAGTGGCTGGTGGACTTTGGCTAGACTATAAGCCAAGAAAAATGACACATTGCTGCACAGCACAAGCGCACGGACTATCTCCTTTCCCCTTGACTTTCTTTCACGGAATCCCTCTATTGCAGTGATATCGACGCTCAAGCGTCCCCATTTACCATCTCACTGAGAGGAATCTCCCCTTGTTTCGACCATTCAAGAAGAAGTTCACCCCCCGTCATGACCGCAGTCCTGATAAATCACACCAGCAGATGCATAAGCCAGTCCGTCCAGGCTCAAGGCCTGCTCCAACAGGTAATCGACCAGGCCAGCCAATACACAGGCCGGCACCGGCGCAAGGCCGAACAGTTCCGACAACAAACAGACCACCGCACGCCATTGTGAAGCCCGTGCATGCGCCAACACGGACTCCGCAGGCAACCGAGTCTACAACATCAGGCCATACCGGGTTCACCGGCCTTGGGATTGCGCCGGGACTGCTCGCTGCAATCGACCGACTCCGGTTCAAAGAGCCTACCCCGATCCAGCGTAAATCAATTCCCATCGGTATCGAGGGGAAAGATGTCATCGCTATAGCCCAGACCGGCACCGGCAAGACGCTGGCGTTCGGGATTCCGATGATTCAGCGTCTGGCTCAGATCAAAGGGCGCGGGCTGATCCTCTTGCCGACACGGGAATTAGCGCTTCAGGTCGATGAACAGTTGCTCGCAGTTGGCCGCGCAGTGGGACTTCGCACCGCAGTACTTATAGGCGGCGTCTCGATGGTGCTCCAGCAGAACGCGCTGAAGCGAGAGCCGCGCGTGATCGTGGCCACCCCGGGGAGACTCCTGGATCATTTGGAGCAGCGAAGTATCAATCTGGTGGATATACGAATTCTTGTTCTCGATGAAGCGGACCGCATGCTGGATATGGGGTTTGCGCCTCAGATTAACAAGATTCTGAGCTTCCTGCCGAGACAACGCCAAACCATGCTGTTTTCTGCGACCATTCCTGACGAGATCATGGCGATAGCGCGCAAACATATGGAGTTGCCGATTCACGTGGAGATCGCCCGCTCCGGCACAGCCGCGGAGAAAGTGGCCCAGGAGCTGTTCTTCGTGGAGAGACAGCAGAAATCCCGGCTCCTCGAAGTGCTGCTCCAGAAACAGCCGGGGCCGGTGCTCGTGTTTACCCGAACCAAGCATGGCGCACGAAAACTCACACGCGAGGTGAAAGCCATGGGGCACTGGGCGGCCGAGATCCACTCGAATCGTTCGTTGTCGCAGCGGCGGGAAGCGCTCGATGGTTTCAAGGCCGGCAAATATCGCGTGCTGGTGGCGACCGATATCGCCGCGCGGGGTATCGATGTCACCGGCATCGAGTTGGTGGTCAACTATGACCTGCCGTCCAACTCCGAGGACTACGTCCACCGCATAGGCCGTACCGCCCGAGCCGGTCGCGCCGGCAAAGCGGTCTCGTTTGCCACGTTCGACCAGCGGGGGGAAGTCCGAGATATCGAAAAACTCATACGTACGGCTCTGCCGGTGAAGGAACTCCCGGCCCTGCCGCCGGCCCGTGCCCGGGTCACCTGGGCACCGGAACCTGCCCCGGCTCGCCCTGCGCGCCGCCCCCAGGGCCCGCCCCCGGCGCCGTTCGGTCGAATCAAACGACACAGTTTTGACCGCCGCAAACCGCGAAAAGTCCGGTAGGGCATCCGAGGGTCCGGCACCACGGGTTCTCAAGGATACGCTGTCTCATCCGACAATTGGACCAAGGGCCCAAGGAATCTTTAGTGCTCCAAGAGTTTGATTTCCGGGCTCCGTTGGAGGCATTATGGTCTATTTTCAGTGGGATGAGACGTACAGCGTTGGCGTGGACTCGATCGACAACCAACACAAGAAACTGGTCGGTATGATAGCCTCGCTACAGCGAGCGTTTGTGGCCGGACGGCACGAAGCGGAGATGGGAAATGTGCTGAGAGCATTGGTGGATTACACGAGGTACCATTTCTCCGAGGAAGAGGCCCTGATGAAGCGGATCGGATTCGAGGAGTTGGCCAGGCACATGGAACTTCACCACCAACTGGTCGAGCAGATCGTCGACATTCTCAAACAACTTCGAGCCGGCAAGCCGTATAATGCACCGGATCTCATCGAATTTCTGAAACACTGGCTTATCGACCACATTATGGCTGAGGACAAGAAAGTGGCGGTCGTCTACCAGAACCAACTCAAACGGGCCATGAGTCCGGTATCCGACCCGGCGCGTTAACCGTTCCGGAAATCGACCTGACACTCTCTTTTGAAGAGCCGCTTCCTTGAAAGGAAACGGCGTGCCGACACAGAGGCAGCCCCGACACGGCCACCTCACTGCTAAACTACTTGGCCGCACAACCGACAATATCCATAGACACAACGGGGTTGACGAATAATCGATCGGATCGTGATTGATGTTTCATTCTCTGCACTGCATGCGACCCCTGCAACACACTGACCATATATTGCGACGGAGTATCCGATGGAACCGCATTCGTATCTGGAAAGCATGCCCGGCCATTCGCAACTGCAGCCGGTACATGAATCCTCGACCGACGGCACCCGAAAACTGAGTCTTCGTCCCCGCCTTCCCGAAATAGACTTAACGTGCGTCCGAATCGACAGCACGGCGGCACGTTTACTTTCGCTGGACCTGATGCGGCAGTTTCGGGTGGTCCCATTCTCGTATGATGCCGACAGCAGGGCGCTCAAAGTAGCGTGCCAGTCGCCGCACGACCGCGGATTGGCTGATGAGTTGTCGTCGCGGGCCGGGGGTGCGCATGTCGAGTTGTTCGCCGCGACGCCGTCGGCCATCGATGCTGCGATCGCACAACTGAAAAGCGCCACGCTCGCACAGCACTGGGCGCCGCCGAAGGGCCATGCGAACCCGGACGCACCGTCCACCAAGCTTGCACCAGTTATTCCAACGGCGGCCGAAAACCTCGTGTTGCCGCCTAAACTACCATCGTCGATAACGCACCGAGAGGCGGTCAACCTCCCAATGCGGGGCAGCCTGCTGTTTGTGACCCCTAAAGGGAAACTAAGCGAACACCTTTTGTTTGCGTACGCCGCCGAACGATATGAAGCGAAAGCGGTCGGCAGCGTAGCGGCGGCGTGCGAAGTTCTTGACAGGCAGTCGTTCGACCACGTGTTTGTTCATGACAGCTTTCGCACCGCGTGCGACGTGCTGGCGTCGAAGTTCCGTGAGCGAAACGCCGGGACCGCGTTGCACTTCTTCAATTCTGAGGCGTCGTTGCTGATTTCCGACACCGAGGACCAGTTGACCCGCGAACTCTTTGTCCGAAATCTCCACCTTTTTCGGCATCTTCACGACGTATCGAATCCGGCGTTGTTCACTCACGCGGGCGAAGTTACTCGCATAGCAGACTTGGTGGCGGTCAAATGCAGTCTGCCGTCAGGGGTTCGGTACGCAATTACGACCGCAGCCGCGCTCCATGATCTGTCGCAAAGTGATCTGACGAATCCGGAGCAATACGCGCACGTCGACATTATCGCCTTGACCGCCGGTCGCCTGGCCACTTGGGGATATCCCGATCAGATCGTCGTCATGCTCCGGTCGATGTACCGGAAGCGATCGCATATCGATATCCACCAGCACGATCACGCGGACCTGGCTGGCGCAATTCTGACGGCTGCCGACATCTATTGCCACAACCGACCTAATCGTTCTGGCGGGACTACCGAGAACTGCCGTGAGGCGATCCGCACGTTACGCGAGTTGGTGACACCGTACGCATCCGAAGACGTGGTGCAGAAGCTGACGGAGATTGCACTTGTCGATATGAGGCGCTTTTCGGAGGCCGGATCGTCGTTTCAGGTGCATATCTTCTCGACAGGCGGCAGTGTCGTGAATAGTTTGCAAAAAGCGCTTGACGGCGCCGGCTTGTCGGCGAGTGTGTCGTGCACAGTCGAAGAATGTGCGCTCGCGTTCTCGGAGAGAGCGCCGCAGGCGCTGGTTCTTCATCATCAGGGGGAAGGACGCACCTTGTACGATCTGATACTGGCCCTGGCTCTCAAAGGGGTGGCCATCGACCGAACGCCCACCATTTTGCTTTTCGACGACACATCGGCGCCGGAGGCCATGTCGTTCATCAAGCACGGTATTGAAGACGTCTTGCCGGCCTCGGTCACGGTTGATGTTCTGGTCACCAAACTGAATAGGCTGAAAGTCCGACTTGACGAAAAGGCGCACTCGCGACTGGCGGTATTGAAGGAATTGGGAACGCACGGTTCGCTTGAAGACATGAATCTGATAGATCTCCTTGAAGCCTCGCGCGGCAGCAGCCGGCCATCGCACATCAGTGTCTCCGCGAACGGGCAACATCTGACCGTGGTGGTAGACAAAGGGACGATCATCCGGGCAGAAGCCAATGACACCAGCGGCATCGATGCCATCCAGCAGGGGATTGCCTGGAAGCAAGGGGTCTGGAGTATTGACCCGATCGACCAGAGCGAACTGCCGACCCCGAATCTGAACAAGGGGATCGACTCGGTGCTGCTTGAGGCCTGTGTCCAGCACGATAACGCTGCGATTGAATAGTGCGCCCAGTTCGCTCCTTATGACCGGTATGAGGGCTCTGCACCGCCTCGCACGTCTATCCTCTTTCTTGTCTGCTGTTTTTCTGAATCATTTTGGCTATATTTGCATCCAATGGATGAACGACAATTGATAGCGAGGGCGCAGAGCGGTGATTTTGAAGCCTTCACCGATCTGATAAATGCCCACAAGGACAAGGTGTATGCGCTGGCTCGAAGACTGGCCGGCAATAACGAGGACGCCGAGGATATCATCCAGGAGACTTTCTTGAAAGCAATCGACAACATCGACAAATTTCGCGGTGACGCCTCGTTCGGCACCTGGCTGTACAGTATTGCGCTCAATCAGTCGCGTGCCCACTACGCCAAAGAGAAGCAGATGGAGCTTCGGCCAATCGAGGAGTATCTCCCGTCCGGCGACCACAGTGACTCCGAGCGTCACGCCAAACTGTTCGACTGGCAGGACCCGCACACCATGCTGGAAGCAAGCGAACTTCGCTCTATTATAGAAGAGGGGTTGGCGGAGCTGCCGCATATTTACCGCGAAGCGTTCCTCTTGCGCTATCAGAACGACCTGTCGGTAAAAGAAGTGGCCGAGTTGATAGGCGAATCCGAGGCTGCGACCAAATCCCGTATCCTTCGCGCCCGACTGGCACTTCGGGACTATTTATCTGAGAAGTTCGAGGGTGTCTATGGCCCACAAGTGTCCTGATTATGTGAAAGAGCTGAACGATTATCTCGACGGCACCTTGGATCCAACACTTTGCCGGGAGATTGAAGCGCATATTGGCGAGTGCCCGAATTGCCGGATCATGATCGACTCCATGCGTCGGACAGTGTCGCTTTGCCGGGACGGTGTCAACGAGCCGTTACCGCCGGTGCTCGAGGACAAACTGAACGCCACGCTCAAAGCTCGCTGGGAAAAGAAGTTCGGCAAGCAGGCATAGACGACGCGACGAGGCGGCTCGGATTATTCGCCTGACGAGCGACCAGGTTTGTTCTCGAACCAGCCGAATCCAAACTCTCGTATCAGCCGAAGGTACTCCTCGTTCCCCTGCTGCATCAAGTCGGCGCGGTAATGCAGTCCAAAATAGTACTGTGCGGCATTGATGTAGCCGTGCTTTCGGATATTCTCAAGACAGCGATCTGCATATTGGTCCCCGTGCAGGTCGCGACAGACCTGCGATATGATCTCCAGCCGCTCATTAGTAACCTCTCGTCGAAGCGCCGGGTATTTCTCGTTGAACACAGCCTGGAGGTCATTGTCCGAAAGATCCTGGTACTTCTCCCGGTGCACGAGGGCGCGAGGCGGGAGTTTCTTCTTGGGAACTGGACGGGCCTTAGGATAACCCAGAGACAACAGCACCACCGGAAAGACGCACTTTGGAAGAGCCAGCAGCTCCCGGTGTTCGCGCAACTTGTCAATAATAGTACCCACATACACTGACCCAAGTCCGAGAGCATCGGCTGCTGTACAGATATTCTGGGCGGCGATGATCGTGTCCTGGAACGATATCCAGAAATGCCTGAACGAATTGTTGGCGGCAAATGGGGCGGCCTCAAGTTCGGCCCAGCGCGAGAGCCGTCGCCAGTCAATGCAGAAGATCAACGCGGCCGGGGCCTCGGCGATAAACATTTGATCTTCGTTGAGCTCCGCAAGCTTTTGCAGAGCAGCTTTTTTCTCCACAACTATGATTGAGAACGGTTGCAGGTTGCCGCCGGTCGGCGCGTGAATTCCGGCTTTGAGAATAAGTTCCAGTATTTCGGCCGGAATCGGGCGGTTGTAGAAGCTTCGACAACTGGAACGCTCGATCAGGAGTCGCATTGTTTCGGAAGCATGTGCGTTACCGGCGATGAAATCATCGACGCCGTGATGGGAAAGATTCTGGTCATCTGGTGTCATATCGAGTCTCCAGTTCTGCTTTATTGTCAACTGTCAACCGATCGAAATCAGCCATCGCAGTCCATATACGAACTAAAGAGTCAATCTATCCGGCTCGCTGGTATGAGTCAATTGCCGAGATGCGGAGCGTTCCGCCACCATTAGATACGCAACAGGCTTGCTAACTCCTTACCTTGTGGCTAATTAGCTGAGACATTTGGGTACGTCGAACGCTGACACATCGTGGTAGATCTCGAAACAAGAAAAAATGCGCGAGTTTGTTGCAATTTTTCTTGCGAGGGAATTTCTCACGTATATATTCAATTGGTCAATTGAATAATAGAAGGATGTGAGATGTCCCGGGCTCGAGAAACCAAAGACAAGCTTTACGCACAGTTTGCCCGGCTTGGGCACGCGTTGTCCAGTCCCAAGCGGCTGGAACTGCTGGATTTGTTGTGTCAAAGCGAAAAGACAGTGGAAACGCTCGCAGAGCAATCTTCAATGTCAGTTGCCAATACGTCTCGGCACCTGCAGGTACTTCGCGCCGCCAGGTTGGTCGAGGGTCGAAAGGATGGGGTATTTGTGCATTATCATCTTACGGACACCGATGTTTGTAAGGTCTTCGTAAGCCTGCGTAACCTGGCTGATAATCACATGGCCGAAATCGATCGAATCGTTGCTGACTTCTTCGACACACCGGCGCGTCTTCAGCCGATCGACCGAAGGAGATTACTTCAGCGGGCCAGGGCTGGCGAGGTTGTGATTCTGGATGTACGGCCGGAAGACGAGTACAATGCAGCCCATTTGCCGTATGCTGTGTCTATGCCGCTTGCGCAGTTGAGGAAGCGGCTGAAGGAATTTTCCCCCGGCAAGGAGATCGTCGCATACTGTCGGGGGCCGTACTGCGTGCTGGCGCAGGAAGCGATTTCGTTGCTGAGATCAAAGGGTCTGACAGCAAAGCGGCTCGAAGACGGTGTCACTGAGTGGCGACAGGCCGGTATGCCCGTCAGCACAGAGCAGATGAAACACGAATGATAAGCGAGCATTTGGATGGAGATAGAATGATATGAAGTTTCTGGTACTCCTGAACGATCCGCCGTACGGGACAGAGCGATCATACAATGGACTGAGAATGGCAATAGCGCTTGGCAAAGCGGGCGATACCGAAACGCGTGTTTTCCTTATGGCGGATGCCGTAGGATGCGGCAAGCTGGGGCAGAAGACACCCAATGGGTACTACAATCTGGAGCGGATGATCAAGAGCCTGGTGGCTGCAAAGGTCCTGATAGGTGCGTGCGGTTCTTGCATCGATGCCCGAGGAATCGAGACCGAGGACCTACTGGAAGGTGTGCATCGCGGTTCAATGGAGGAACTGGCAGATTGGGCGATCTGGGCTGACAAGATGATCGTCTTCTGATTTCGCATTGATATCTTGTAGACGCCGGTAAGGAGGACATGATGAGTTCACAGACCATTTGCATATTGGGTGGCGGTATCGGTGGGCTTGTGGCTGCCAATGAGCTGAGGCGCTTGCTGCCGAAGTACCATCGGATAGTGTTGGTCGATCGTGTCGAGCAACATGCCTTCGCTCCCTCGTTTCTATGGGTGATGACTGGTGACCGTCAATCTGACAGGATAACGAGGCCGATCAAATCGCTCCTTCGACCCGGCGTTGAGTTTGTCCATGCGAACGTGTCTGCGATTGACACAGAGCGATCGAGGGTCGAGATGGAGAAGGGATCGCTGAGCTATGACTATTTGGTCGTCGCAGTCGGCGCCGAGTTGTCCCCAGAGAGTGTTCCAGGTTTGCATGAAGCGGCACATACCTTCTATACTCTGAACGGTGCCTCGCGGCTGCACGGGACGCTTCGGGAATTCCACGCTGGGCGTATTGCCGTCGTTATTGCCTCTACTCCTTATAAATGTCCCGGCGCCCCGCTTGAGGGGGCGATGCTGATCGCGGATTACGTGCGCAGGAACGGCCGCCGCGAAAGGGTCGCCATAGATCTGTACACGCCAGAGCCACAGCCGATGCCGGTTGCGGGACCGGTTCTCGGCAATGCGGTGCTGAATATGCTGAAATCCCGGAGCATCGAATATCATCCACTTCATAAGCTCGTATCAGTGGATCCGCAAAAACGGCAGGTCACATTTGAAGGAAAGGGAAGTGTCGAGTACGATCTACTGGTAGCGATCCCGCCGCATCGGAGTCCTTCCTTTGTCCGACAATCGAACCTGGCCAATGAAAGCGGGTGGTTGCCGGTCGACAGAGCAACGCTCGCGACAAAGATAGGCAACATCTACGCTGTCGGCGATGTAACCGCGATATCAATTCCGGGTCGATGGAAATCGGGTGTGCCCCTTGCACTTCCCAAAGCCGGCGTATTTGCTCATGTCCAGGCTTCGGTCGTGGCCCATCGAATTGCCGCGGCCATCATGGATCATGTAGCGACTGAGAGTTTCTGCGGCGATGGTTACTGCATGCTTGAGGCCGGCGAAGATCTCGCGGGATTCGCGTATGGCAATTTCTTTGCCGAGCCTTCTCCAGATGTCAAACTGAAACGAATCGGCAAGGCGTGGCACGTCGGAAAACTGCTCTTTGAGAAATGGTGGCTGGCACCGTATGGTCCGAGACGTGCACTGTACAAGAGCCTGATAAATTTGGGCAGCAGATTCCTGGGCATCCCCTCGAACATCTGATCGTGCTGGAGCCGTTGAGACTGACAGCACTTGCCATCATGACCAAATGCGCACAGTATCAGTGTGGGTCGGACTAATCGCTTGAACCGTCGAATGTTATGAGGACGCCCTGGGTCGCGTGAATCATTTTCAGACCATTGCTATCTAATCTGGCAGTGAATATTAATGCATTTCCGGAAGGATGAGTGAATGAAGAAAGGACTGACGGAGTTTTCCATCAAACACCCCTGGCTGGTGATCGGCCTGGCGGTGCTGATCACCGCGTTTTTCGCGGCGCAATTCCCCAAGATCAAGATCGACACCGACCCGCAAAACATGTTGAAGGCGGAAGAGCCGGTTCGCCTGTTCGACCAGGAGACCAAGGAGGCGTTCAATCTGAGCGACTTCCTGGCTGTCGGTTTAGTGGCCGAGCCGACCGCCTTCACGCCGGACCTGCTCAATCGCGTATATCGTATAACCGCCGAGATCGAACGGATCGACGGCGTTATCACCGATGATATCCTTGCGCCGTCGACGGTCGACGATATCAAGCAGGGGCCGGCGGGCGCGATCGTTATCGAGCCGCTTATGAAGGGGGAGATCAGCACGCAGCAGGAGGCCGACTATATTCTGCAGCGGATCAAGGATAACCCGATCCTTCGCGGCAAGCTGGCCTCAGATGACGGCAAGGCGATCGCGCTGTTCATTCCGATCGAGTCCAAGCACATCTCGCGGCGCGTGGCGCTCGAGATCGGCGAGATCACGAAAAAACTGGGCGGGGGCGAGCAGTATCACATCGCCGGGTTGCCGGTGGCTGAAGATTTCTTCGGCTCAGAGATGTTCTCCCAGATGGCGTTTTCGGCACCCGCGGCGTTCTTTATCATCTTTTTGCTTCTCCTGATGTTCTTCCGCAAGCTGGCGATCGTTATCGCACCGATGGTGGTGGCGATCATGGCGGTGGTCTGGTCGATGGGGCTATTGATCCTCACGGGCAACACCGTTCACATCATGTCATCGATGATCCCGATCTTCCTGATACCTATCGCGGTGCTGAACTCCGTTCACATCATTTCGGAGTTTCACGATCATTTCAAACGATACAAGCATAAAGACGCCACCATCCGGCATTCGATCAACGAGCTGTTCGTCCCGATGCTGTTCACGTCCGCGACAACAGTGGCTGGATTCTTGTCGTTGGTGACGACGCCGATCCCGCCGGTTCAGGTGTTCGGCCTGTTCGTGGCGTTCGGGGTTCTGGCTGCCTGGTTCCTGTCGCTGACGATCAACCCGGCAATCGGCATGCTGATCTCCGACAAGGCACTCAGAGATTTCGGCAAGTCCGATGAAGCGCACGGTCCGCTGGCGCGTTCCCTGCATTGGCTGCGGGGTTTCAATCAGCGAAATCGGCGGGCTATTATCGGCGTTTCCGCAATTGCAGTCGTGGCGGCCGCGGTCGGGTTGACCATGTTGCAGATAAACGATAATCCGGTGAAGTGGTTCAAGAAGTCCCACCCGATCCGTCAGGCAGATACGGCTCTCAACGCGCATTTGGCCGGTACGTATATGAACTACCTGGTACTCTCCAGCGACGAACCGGATCGAATGAAGGCGCCTGAGGTTCAGAACTATCTGGTGAGCCTGCAGCGGGATCTGGAGAAAGACCCGACGGTCGGTGCTACCACCGGGTTGCCTGATGTGGTCAAGAAGGTTCGATACGAACTGTTCGGCGCTGACTCATCGAAGCTCGCTGTCCCTGAAAGTCAGGATGAGGTTGCCCAGATGTTGTTCATGTTCGAGATGTCCGGCGGCAGCTCCGATGATCTGTACAAATTTGTAACGCCCGCTTACGATCGGGCCAATCTGTGGGTACAGCTTCGAGACGGCGACAACCAGGCGGTCTCGCGGGTGGTAGACAGGGGCAATGCCTATATGACGGCGCATCCACTTCCGGACGGGATCACCGCAGCCTGGGCTGGTCTGCCGTACGTTAATATCGAGTGGCAGCGGCAGATGGTGAGCGGCATGCGCGGGTCGTTTCTTGGTTCATTCCTGATGGTGTTTATCATGATGGTGATTTTGTTTCGCTCGTTGCGCTGGGGGATCATCTCGATGCTGCCGTTGACACTGACGGTGATGGCGATCTATGGATTCATAGGGTACATCGGCAAGCCATACGATATGCCGGTTGCGGTCCTGTCGGCCCTGACACTGGGACTGTCGATCGATTTTGCCATCCACTTCATCGAGCGGCTGCGCATGATCTTCAGGCGAAACGGAGATTTCCTGGAGGCGTATCACGAGATCTTCGAGGGAGCCGGTCGAGCCATCGCGAGAAATGTACTGGTGATTGCCATCGGTTTCGTACCGATGCTTTTTTCCAACCTGGTGCCGTACGTGACGGTAGGCGTGTTTTTCCTAGCCATCATGGTGGTCTCCGGTCTGGTAACCATGCTGCTGCTGCCGGCAATCGCGTACACCTTCCAACGGACGCTGTTCCCGGTGCCCAAAGAATCCCGCCCTTTGACCGCTGCGGTCAACGACTGAACGTAACACGACAATGATTTGTGATGAGAATAAAGAGGAAAGCAGAATGAAACGCATATCGACACTCACCGGCTTGGTTCTTGCGACCGGCCTGCTTTGGACTGCGGCGTTAGCTCAGGACGCCGCGGAGATCATGCAGAAATCGCACCTGGCGTATTACTACGCCGGCAACGACGGGCAGACCGACGTTCGCATGACGCTGGCGGACAAGAAGGGCGGGGAGCGAATCCGCGAGTTTACGATGCTTCGCCTGGACAAAGAAGACGGCGGCGACCAGAAATACTACACCTATTTCCGGCAGCCCTCGGACGTAGCCCGGCTGACGTTTATGGTGTACAAGAGCGCCACCGGCAACGACCAGCGCTGGATTTATGTGCCTTCGGTCGATCTGGTGAAGCCGATCAGCGCCGATGACAAAAACTCGAGCTTTGTCGGTTCCGATTTTACGTACGAGGATGTCTCCGGCCGTCACTGGACCGAGGACAAGCATACGCTGGTGCGCGAGGATCAGCTTAACGGCAAAGCCGTGCATGTTATCGAGTCGGTGCCGCTGAAGCCGTACAAGGGGTTCGCCAAGCGGCTGTCATATATCGACAAGACCAGTTTCCTTCCGCTTAAAGAGGAGTATTTCGATGACAAGGGTGTGATGACGCGGATTCTTCGGGCGGACAAGATCGAGGATATCGACGGCATCACGACCGTGACTATCCGCTCGATGGAAAATGTGAAGAAGGGGAGCAAGACTACAGTCGCGTTCAACAGCATCAAGTACAACGTAGGGCTCAAGGACGACATTTTCACCGAGCGTTATCTCAAAACTCCGCCGCGCGAGTACGTGAAGTAACCACGGAGGACGGACAACAGTGAAAACGAAGCAACTACTCGCGGCACTGGCGCTGGTCGTGACGGCCGGCGCCGTGCAGGCGGAAGTGAAAGTAGACGGGTTCCTTCAGGGGCTGTTCGGTGGACGACTGGATGAGAAGAATCCGACCGCCACGGAGTACACGGCCTCGGAATCGCGCCTTCAACTCCGACTGGAACAGGTGGGGGATAAGAACGAGTTCTTTGGACGCATGGATTTCACCTACGACGCCGCCGACAGTGCCGGGATGGACTGGGAGCTTCGCGAGGCGTATATGAAAGCGCGTCTCGGAAACAACTTCGACCTGAAAGTCGGGCGGCAGATCCTGACGTGGGGAACCGGCGACCTGATTTTCATCAATGATGTATTCGCCAAGGACTATCGTTCCTTCTTTGTGGGACGGGATGATCAGTATCTCAAAGCGCCGCAAAACGCATTGCGGCTGGAATATTACGGCGGGATCGGCTCGATCTCATTAGTCTGGACACCACGCTTCGAGCCGAACCGCCTCCCAACCGGCCGCACGCTGAGCTACTACAATCCGTTCGTGGGGCAGATTGTAGGTGAGGGATATTACTTTGACGTACCGAGACCGGCCTCGAAATTCGAGAACAGTGAAGTGGCGGCGAGATACAGCCGGCAGGTAGGTGGATTCAATACGGCGTTCTATTTCTACAAAGGGTTCTACAAGAATCCGCTGGGCGCCGTGATGGTGGACGGGCAGCCGATGCCGGTCTATCCGAAAGTGAACATCTACGGCGCATCCATGCGGGGACAGATATTAGGCGGTATCGCCTGGGTAGAGGGCGGCTATTTTGACTCACGCCAGGATCGGGATGGGGATCAGCCGTTGATGCCCAACTCATCGGCTACCTGGCTGACCGGGTTCGAGCGGCAGATCGCGACCAATCTGACAGTGAACGCGCAGTGGCAGGGGGACCTGATGATGGAGTACGATAAGTACAAAGTGGGTCAGGAGTTCATGGGCGGCTATGTGCGCGATGAGCTGTATCATCTGCTGACCACGCGCATCACCAAGCTCCTGCATTCGGAGCTGGTGACCTTGTCGGCGTTCGTGTTCTACTCGCCGACCGATGAGGATATGTACGCGCGTCTCAACGCCGAGTACAAGTACACCGACCAGGTGACATTTGCGCTGGGTGCGAACATATTCGACGGTAACAGTCCGGCGACGAGCTTTGGGCAGTTCCAGCGGAACGACAACCTGTTCTTCAAAGTTACCTACAACTACTGAGAAGGAACAACGTGATGACAATAGAGAATTCCATTCGAATCCTGGCGGGCACGATGGTGCTGATTTCGCTGATTTTGTATCTGCTGGTGTCGCCGTATTGGCTTTTGCTGGCGGCGTTTGTGGGGCTAAATCTGGTTCAATCCGCGTTCACCGGATTTTGCCCGGCGGAGATGATTTTCAGAAGGCTGATGCCATCGGCGAAATAGACATAGATCCTTCCTGAGGTGCAGCGAAAGGCCGGTATGTCCTTGTGATATGCCGGCCTTGATATTTGGAGACATGTAATTGACGCGGTGGGGGCGACAAACTCGGGCAGGGTACCCTCACCGCCACCCTTCCCATTCCGGCAGTTCTTGCTCGCCCGAGATGCGCGGTCCACAGTCAGTACGTGCAAAGAGTCCCGTGTCGAGAGCGAGTGTGAACTGCCGGTCCTTGAGGCCCCGTTCAATCGGTCGGGTCACACGAGCTCTATTAGCTTCGACCGGATGATTTGATAGCCTTACTTTGCGGGCAATTTTGCGAGCCGCGTCTCAATAGAAGTGAGCTCGCAAGACCCGATCGAACAACTGAATGTAGCGTAGGTCTGATTCCGAGGTTACTTCGGCCATGAGACCCTCGGCAGCCGTAGGCCGGGTTCCGAGGTCGTTTCGACCGAGAAACACGGCACCCCTGCTTTCCGAGATTGCTTCGGCGCGGCGCCTCGCAATGACTCTATCGACAGACTTTCACCCACTGCGAGGCAATGTCAGTCCCAGCAATTGTGCCATCTGTTTTGCATTTGTCGCCGCCTGGCCGAGATGGCAGTTGTTGAAATAGAGATAGGCCGCTCTCACCTTTAGACGGATTTCCTCGATCTTCGGCAGCCATTCTTTGAGTTCATCTTCCGAATAGAGATAATCGTACCGGTCGTGGCCGCTTCCGCTGTACCATTTGGCGGCATTGCGGCCGTGAAAGCGGACATAGGCGACGTCGCCGGTGATAAGTGGAGTTGGTGGCACCATCTGGGGCAACTGCGGCTCATCGACCGAGACACAGTTGAGGTTCAGCGAGCGGAGTTTCTCCATCACCTCAGGCCTGATCCAGCTGGCGTGGCGAAATTCGATAAAGAGCGGAAGGTTGGGCATTTCCTTACGGCACAGTTCGAGATGTCTCTCGTTCAATTTGGAGCGACTGAACGACCAGGGGAACTGAAGCAATACACCGGTGAGCTGGCTGGACTCTGCGAGCGGAGCGATCGACTGTAGAAACTTGGGCGTCTCATCGTGAATCAAATCGCGCCGGTGTGTGGCGGACGTGTGCGCCTTGACCATAAATGTAAAATGGCCCGGCACTCTTTTGAGCATGCTCGCAAACACACGGGAATGAGGGATGGCATAGTAGGTGGCGTTGATCTCAACGGTGTCGAAAAACCGGGCGTAGTGTTCCAGCATCTGTCCCTTAGCGATCCTGACGGGGTAAAACGATCCGCGCCAATCCTCGAAGGAGTAGCCGGAGGTGCCAATGTGAAGGGAACCGAGTGGCATGGTGATAATGTACGTTTGAAATCAGGGGCGGCAAATCACGTTTGAGGCGGTTGCAGAGGTCGCCAGGTCACACTCGGTCTCGACTTGAGAGATGATGTGTCAAATCTGCTCGACAGCTGTTGTCTCGGCCGACCAAGACCTGGCGAAACGGGTAACCTTTGGCCAGGCCGCGTCTTGACATTTCCCCCCTTTTCCAATTCCTTCCCCACACGAAAAACTAACCCAGACATGAAAGACCTTTCGCATGGCTGACAAATACATCTTCAGCATGTTCCGGCTGAACAAGTTCTACGGGCAAAAACAGGTACTCAAGGATATCGGGCTGTCGTTCTATCCCGGAGCCAAGATCGGGATCGTGGGAGAGAACGGCGCCGGCAAATCGACTGTCCTTCGCATCATGGCCGGGCTCGACGATGCTTTCCAGGGGAAAGCGTTCATCACTCCCGGCTACCGTGCCGGCATGGTCATGCAGGAGCCGCAACTGGATGAGACGCTGACGGTCCGGCAGTCGATCGAGCTCGCGTTTGCGCCGACAGTCGCTCTGATCAACGAATACAACGAGATCACAGCCAAGATGGCGGAGCCGATGTCCGATGATGACATGGCCAAGGCGATGGAGCGGATGGGGGAGCTTCAGGACAAGCTTGATGCCGCCGACGGCTGGAATCTGGACCAGCATCTGGCAGTGGCGAGCGATGCGCTCTGTCTACCGGAAGATGACCGGATTGTCGGCACGCTATCAGGAGGCGAGCGTCGGCGCGTGGCGCTGTGCAAAGTGCTCTTGGAGAAGCCTGACCTGCTCCTACTTGACGAGCCGACCAACCATCTTGACGCCGAGACAGTGGACTGGCTGGAGGCGCAACTTCGCGAATACCCCGGTACGGTAATCATCGTGACGCACGACCGGTATTTTCTCGACAATATCACCAAGTGGATCCTTGAGCTTGAAGATGGCCGCGGGATACCGTACGAAGGGAACTATAGTTCCTGGCTGGAGCAGAAGCTGGCCAAATTGACCACCAGGGAGAAAGATGACTCGCCGCGCGGACGGGCGCTGGCGCACGAACTGGCCTGGATCAAGATGTCAAACAAGGACCGTCACCAGATGGCCCGTACGCGCATACTGGAATACGAGCAGTTGGTGGCGCGCGAGTCGGCAGCATCAAAAGAAGATGGTTCGGTTATCACGATCGCGCCCGGCCCGGCGCTCGGCGACCAGGTGCTGGAGTTCAAGAATGTCTCCAAGCAGTTCGGCGATAATGCGCTATTCAACGACCTCAGTTTCATTATGCCGAAATCCGCCGTGGTGGGATTGGTAGGCCCGAATGGGGCCGGCAAAACCACTTTGCTTCGGCTGGTTGTCGGACAGGAAAAACCGGACAGCGGGAATGTGACCGTTGGTGCCACGGTGAAGGTTGCCCATGTGGATCAGGGGCGGGAGTCATTGACGGGAGATCGTCCCTTGCTGGACGAAGTGGGAGACGGTCAGGCGGAGATACAGCTGGGCAAGCAGGCGGTGCCGATACGCCAATATCTCGCACGGTTTGGATTCAAGGGGGCGGACCAACAGAAGACGGTCGGTGAACTCTCCGGTGGCGAGCGGAACCGGTGTCATCTGGCCAAAGTGCTTAAGATCGGCGGCAACCTGCTCCTGTTGGACGAGCCGACAAACGATCTTGATGTCAACACGCTTCGCATGTTGGAAGAAGCGATACTCAATTATCCGGGCTGTGTGATGGTGATCAGCCACGACCGGTTCTTTCTGGATCGCATCTGCACTCACTTGCTGGTGTTCGAGGGAGAGGGAAATGTTCGGTGGTTCGACGGGAACTTCAAGGAGTACGAAGAGTGGCGGAGCAAGGAGTTGGGTGGGCATTTGTTCGAGAATCGCCGCAATCGGTATCGGAAGCTGGTGAAGGCGTAACTCGCGTAGTCATAGCTTCTCTATTAGAAACAGGGGAGAGATTGCTTCGTCCGGTTCGACTTTGGCGAATCCTCCTCGCAATGACGTGACCTCGTGTGTGAAAAACGATTAAAGAGTACAGTACAACGCCAGAAATCAAAAAGGCGGCCTGGGCGGCCGCCTTTTTTGGTGGGTAGTCACTAAGGGAAGAGGAAAAGCGACTACTTTACTTGCGTGCTCCGCTCACGGACAGGCCGGGAGGGAGGCACCGAAGAACAGGAAGTCGATCAGAGCCTGCAAGTCCGAGATATCAACCGACGCTGAGTTATCGACATCGTTCTCCTGGAAGCAGCTCGAAATAGAACCGCCGAAGAACAAGAAGTCGACCATCGCCGACAAGTCTGAGATGTCCACGAGATCGCCGGGATCGCCGTCGACATTTCCTGTGTTGCCAGTGCAGCAGGAGCAGGTGTACGTGGCGACTTCACCCATGTGACCGCCGCAGTACAGGAAAGTCCAACCGGCCGCCCAGGACTGGCTCAGCGGCTGTGCGGGGTCGAAAGCACCGGAATATCCGACGGTCTGAATGTAGCCGTTCGGATCGACCACAGCCTGGAAGCTGGTGGCGGCAGGGCTGCAGGTAGCCGGACGAGGATCAAGACCGGCATTTTGGATGCGGCTGGTGCCGCGAGCCAGCGGGTCGGTCAGCTCAAGCGAGTTGTTCGCCGCCATGTAAGCATCGACACCTGTGCCGTTGGAAATAGCCGTCCAAGTGGTACCAGCTCCGAAATTGGCGAAAAAGTTGTTCTCCAGCTTGACCTGCGTACCGATGAGAGCATTCGACGCAGCGTTGCTGATATCGACCGCCTTGCGGGCCCAATCTGAGTAGATCGAATTGTAGAAGTATCCGCCGGTTCCGGAGCGGAAACTGACCACATAGTCATTGTCCGTTTCACCAGAGGCCGCGCCGGAGCCGTATCCGGTAACGTTCGAGATATACGGCCAGGCGCCCGGAGCCGTAATGCAACCACCCGGCGTGCAGTAATCGATCTCGTGAGCGCGGCTGCCTGAGGACGGAAGGACAGCATCCTTGATGCAGAACCAGAACTGGCCGGAACCACTGTAGCCGAAGTCCCAGTCGAAACCATCGTCATCGCAGAAAGCAGTGATCAAATACGACGTGTTGACAGTCCCGCCGAAGAACTCGAACCCATCGTCCAGATTCTGGTACGCTTCGACGTGATCGATGACTGTTCCGCTGCCCACGCCGCCCATGGTGAGGCCGTTGATTTCGTTGGCCGCGCCGATGATGGAGCCACCATGACGCAGAGAAGCGTAGCGGAAGACGCCGGAGTTGTCGTTCGGTATACCGCCGCCGAATTCGCCGCGCGGCTCGGTGGTCGGAATCCCTTCAATCTGGGCGACACCGGTGGCGGTGGTGACGGTCGAGTTGCCGAGAATAATGACCGAGCCCCAGAGCCCCTTGCCGGCGGCGCCGAGAGGGATATCATTCGGGTCATCGACATCGTCGGTCGACGCCGTGAACACGACCGGGCAGTCGGATGCGCCGGTAGCGTAGATCTTGCCGCCGCGCGCCACAATGAGAGCGGTCGCAGCCGCGCCTTGGCCGGGGTTACCCTTGATGACGGTGCCGGGACCGATAATCAGTTGTTCGCCTGTCTCGACGTATACGAATCCGCTTAGGTTGATAACGGTGTCCTGATTCCAGACCACTGTGCCGACCATGTTGGCATCGGTGAACACCTGCACAGGCTTGCCATTGTCTGTGATGCAGTTGCAGTCGGCCAGTTGAGTACACTGAATGAGAATGTTGTAGAACGACGTGGCGGACCAGCCGCAGAGCCAGGGACTGACATTCGGCTCGAACGCGCCACGGTAGGTGGTGGGCACGATGTAACCGTTCGGATCGGCCACTGCCACCGCACCGGCGACAGCGGTGTTGATTGACCGGGGATCAAGGCCGTTGTTCTGGATGCGACTGATGGATGCGACATTCGCCGTGGCGGTAATCGCATTATTGGCCGCCATGTAGGCATCGACGCCCGCGCCGTTGCAGATGGCCGTGAAAGTAGCGCCGGCGCCGAATCCAAAGTACAGGTTGTTTTCGAGTTTAACCTGGGTGCCGATCAGCGCGTTGGAGGCGGCGTTGCTGATGTCCACCGCTCGCTGTGCGAAATCTTCATATACGTTGTTGTAGAAGTAGCCGCCGGTGCCGGAGCGGAAGCTGACCACGTAATCATTGTCGGTTTCGCCGGAGGCAGCGCCTGAGCCGATGCCGGTCACGTTGGAAACGTAGGGCCAGACGCCCGGAGCAGCGATGCAGCCGCCCGGCGTGCAGTAATCTATCTCATGGGCGCGGCTGCCGGAGGAGGGGAGCACGGCGTCTTTCAGCACGAACCAGAACTGCCCGGAGCCGCTGAAACCGAAGTCCCAGTCGAAACCATCGTCGTCGCAGAAGACGGCCGCCAGGTAGCTGGTGTTGACCGTGCCGCCGAAGAACTCGAAGCCATCGTCGAGGTTCTGGAACGCTTCGACATGGTCGATCTTGGTGCCGCGACCCACACCACCCATGGTGAGGCCGTTGATTTCATTCGCAGCGCCTATGATGGAACCACCATGACGCAGAGAAACATAGCGAAAGACGCCCGAGTTGTCGTTCGGGTTGACGCCGCCGTATTCGGCACGCGGCTCGGTAGTCGGAATACCTTCAATCTGGGCGACACCGGTTGCCGTGGTGACGGGAGCGCTGCCGAGTATGATGACCGAACCCCAGAGTCCCTTGCCGGCTGCTCCGAGCGGGATATCGTTCGGGTCGTCAACGTTATCGCTGATGGCCGTGAAGATGATCGGCTTCTTCTCGGTCCCCTCGGCGTAAATCTTGCCGCCACGGGCCACAATTAAAGCGGTGGCCGAAGCGCCCTGGCCGGGGTTTCCCTTAATGATGGTGCCCGGTTCGATAATTAGTATCTCGCCGGATTCGACGTAGACGAATCCCGTGAGATTCCAAACGGTGTCGGCCGACCAGACGGTCGTGCCGACGATATTTGCGTCGGTTACTACTTTGACCGGCTTTCCGGCCTCGGACACCTGGCTATAGCTGAGCGCAGGCAGCACGAGGACGAAAAGAGTCAGCATGATCTTGCGAAGCATCGATTCCTCCAATGGGGTGTATGGACTTTCCTATCGTTTTGATTCCCAACCTGTCACAAAGAGAATGAATTGTGTTACATGTACCCGTGTGCCTGGGTGTGCACCTCCTCGTTAGGGTTACTGTCATATCGTCCGTTCTAATTGAATGAGGTCTCAGGACACCACTCGTCGTCTGGTTGGCTCTCACGTGCGGTGGCGTCATGACACGCGCTCTATGTTCATTCAGAATCATCATCTCTTTGTTAATACCGGTCCGTTACAGCCCAATTGGATTATTGTTAGAGTTGATATGACATCCCGATTCCGAAGATGCGTCCGGTCGAATACTCGTTCGCGACGTAGTTCTGACCCTTGAACTGGTACGCCTTCTGAATCTTGCTGTCGGTCAGGTTGCGGGCCGAGGCCTTGAAGGTGATGCCGCGCCAGATGCGCTGTGACAGGGTGGCGTCTATAGTCGTTCGCGAGAGTTCGTAGATGTCCGGGTTCGCATACAGGCCGACCTCGGAGAGGCGCTTGCCGTAGCGGTTGTACAGAACTGACAGAGCGGTCCCGAGTCTCTCATTGGTATACCCGGCATCGATGTTAAGCAGGTAGGGGGACTGCCCCTGCAGGTCGCGTGTATCTTTCGCTCCCGGGTCTATATTTCGCTCCCCGAGCAGTTCTTCGTCGGTCAACTTCACTTCCGAGCGGATGAGGCTGAAATTGCCGCCCAGTCGGAAATTGCGCAGCAGGTGGTGAATCTGGTCAAGCTGTTTGCGCCATTCAACTTCCAGGCCCATGACGGTGCCACGATCGACATTCTCCCAGGTCACATCATAGTTCTGACCGACAATCACGCGCTCGATCGGGTTGTGAAAACGCTTATAGAAGGTGCTGACGGCCAGAAGCTCACTGGGACGCGTGAACCACTCCCAGCGGAGGTCGTAGTTATCGATCTTGGTGTATTTCAGATTTCGGTTGCCGAAGATGTACGAGCCGCCAACGAACTCCCACGAGGCGTAGGGAGCCAGTTCGCGGAATGAAGGGCGAGCCAGGGTGCGGCCATAAGCTGAACGCACACTCATGTTGTCAGTCAGTTTGTAAATGAACGTAAGAGCCGGGAGCAGGTCACTGCCGCCGGCAAGGTCGGTAGTGTCGTTCTGACGGTAGATCTGGTCAAGTGTCAGGTCGGTGGTCTCGTACCGCAGGCCGCTCACTATCTGGAGCTTGGCCGTTAACGGCAGTTCCACCATACCATAAGCGCCGACAACATCCTGTGTCGCGTTGTAATTGCTAATTGGATCGCTGAACGAGTTCCAGGTTACCGCGAGGTCGATGTAGTTGTCCGGCGTTGTGGTATCCGGCGCCGCGCCGACGTTGTTGTCATCGAGCCACGCATCGGGGTCTCCGTTGTAGTTATCCCGATAGGTCGTGCGCGTGTAATCGACACGCGGCATCCCCATGAGAAACTGGCGTTCGCGGAAACTGCGTGTCTTGTGCAGGAACGAGCCACCCAAGCGGACTTTCGAGGAGAGATCGTTCCACTGTTTGAACGGTACGGTCAGGTCAAGCTGACCTTCGCGGTTGCGCTCGCTGGTGTAGCGGAAATAGTGGGACGGATAAATCTGAAAAATGCCGTAGGTGGAGTCGGTTGTGCCTTCGATGACGGTGGCGTTGTCGGAGAAATAACGCAGGTCGGGTTCGTCCTGTGACGATTTGGAATCCGAAAGTTGCCACTCGAGGCGGACCGGCCCGATGATATTGGCGTGCTCACCACGTAACTGCCCACTGGAGAGCAGACGCTCGCTGTATAACAAGTTTCGGGTGCGATACACGGCCCCCGGGCCAAGATTGTAGTTCCAACCTTCCACATACCGTGCCGTGGACTCGCCGCTGCGATTGTACAGATAGGTGAAGCTTATCTTGTGATTCTGTGCGACATAGTAGGACGTGTTCAGGAGCCCGCCCCACAACACTTCATCCTTGCCTGCTTCGTCGGTGTAGCGATAAAGAGAGTCCATTATGGTTCCCTGCCCGTACACTTGAAGCGGCAGCCACTGACCCAGCACGCCGCTCTTGTAGTAACTGTGATTGCGGCTGTAGTTGATGCTGGCCGAAATACCAAGCGGGCGGGTGAACAGAGTCCAGTTATCACCGTACGTGAGCGCATACGCCTGATTCAGCGGCGCGGTGGTCCGGATCGGCTTCATCGTACTGTTTATGGCCCGGCTGTCACGGGTTAACTGCTGTGCGAGAGCCGAATCGCGGGCCGCGGTCGATGGGTCCGGAGTGTTATAGGCAGGATCGGCCAGGTAGGATGGAGCCTCGCGAGAATCCCCACCCATGGCAATCCAGTCCTTCGATCCCCCCTTGTAAGTCAGAACGTCATCTTTGCCGGTTGTATTCGAATTGTAGGAAGTGGAGGTAGAAAAATTGATCGTGCGCCCCTCGGGCAAATCCTTGGTGGTAAGGTTCACACTGCCGCCGGAGAAGTTGCCGGGCTTGTCGGGCGTAAAGGTTTTTTCAACCACGATATTGTCAAGCAAACCGGCCGGCACGACGTCGAAATTGACCGCCTGCTTGTCCGGGTCTGCGCTGGGTGCCAACGAGCCGTTGATGCGCGTGTTGCTGTAGCGGTCCCCCAAACCGCGAATAAAGACGTACTTGCCGTCGGTCGAGGCGCCGGTAACATGCGACATGGCCTGGGCGGCATCGCCGCTGCCGGAGCGGCCCATTTCTTCAGCGCTGATGGCATCGCTCACTGAATTGGAAAGCTGCCGCTGGCGGAGCATGGAGGCCTCGGAGTTTTTCATCCGTTTGGCTTCAACCACCACTCCCTCCATCTGAATCACCTGTGGGCGAAGCGCCAGCTCCACCCGGGCGCTCGTGCCTTCAGTCACTTGTACATCGGTGACACGGGTCGGTGCATAGCCGACCATCGAAGCGGTCAGGGCATATGTCCCGATCGGCACACGCTTGACGATGAAGTTGCCGTCGAGGTCGGACACGGCGCCCAGTTTCGTGCCCTCGACCATCACGGTTGCGCCCAGCAGCGCCTCGCCGGTCTGGGCATCAAAGAGCCGACCTGCTATTCGCCCTTCTTTGACCTGCTGCGCTTCCTGCGCAGTTGCAGCCCCGCCGAACATTAAGATCGCCAGAAGCGCGAATGTGATTGAGGTTCTGAATACGGCGCGGAAGTCGCGCCGCTGAGCCGTTTTGGTTTGTTCGTTCATCTTGTGGACCTCTTCCCTAAGAATCACTATGTTACTTGTCGTTGTATGGGGGGCGCAGATGCCCCTATCGTGCGACAGAACAGAACTGTCGGCGTGTTAAGGCTCCATTAGCGGGCCATTAGTTCTTGGCGAATTGACTGTGGGGCGGGTGGGGCCTATCTTCTAAGGAAGAAAATACCCGTTCATGTCAGAAGATTGTTAATGGCGCGTTACGAATTCATTGAGCACACCGCGGATATTGCCATCAGGGCGTTTGGCGACACGCTCGCCGAGGCGTTTGCATCGGCCGCCGATGCTTTTTTCGACATCGTGACCGGCAAATCGGCGATTCGGCCTGAGTTGTCCCTCAGTGTCGAAGCGGAGGGGATGGACCGGGAGATGCTATTGGTGAATTTTCTGTCGAAACTTATTGTGGTGCACGAAGTGGATGGGTGGGTGTTGAGTGATTTTCACATTGAATTCCTTTCTTCAAATCGGCTGAAAGCCACCGCTCGGGGCGAGAAGTTTGTTGAGTCGCGACATGGCGAGGGGATTCAGATCAAAGGGGTGTCGTATCATATGATGGAGATTCACGATGGGGGCATCAGCGAGCCGAGCTATGTGCAGGTGTTGTTTGATATTTGAGGTGTTATATTACCTTTCGAACCTGAAGTAATCTGCTATGACTTGGAACGGCCCGATCCGCAAAATCGACGAATTCCGGTACGAAATACCGGATTCCTACCAAAGCCCGGTGATGAAACAGCTCGGCGTGAAAATGCTGGTGCCGGGACTAATCTACGCCGATGATCAGATGCTCAAGTCGATTCTGGCGGATGACTCACCGGACCAGGTGGCGAATGTAGCTACGCTGCCCGGAATCCTGGGGCATTCCATTGCCATGCCGGATATTCATCATGGCTACGGATTCGCGATCGGTGGTGTGGCCGCATTCGATGCCGGCTACGGCGTGATTTCACCCGGCGGGGTGGGGTATGACATCAACTGTGGCGTGCGGTTGATTCGCTCCAATCTCCTGTTCCATGAAGCCAAGCCGCGCTTGCCGAAGCTGATCGACACCATGTTCTTCAATGTACCCTCGGGGGTCGGGTCGGAAGGGAAAGTCCGGCTGAATCGCCAACAGATTGACGAGGTGCTGGTATCGGGCGCAAGCTGGGCAATCCGAAACGGCTATGGCTGGGAGAGCGATCTGGAGGTCATGGAAGAGGGCGGGTGTATCGATGGCGCCAACCCGGAACTGGTCAGCGATAATGCCAAAAAAAGGGGAATTCCGCAGGTAGGAACACTGGGGGCGGGGAATCACTTTCTCGAAGTGCAGCGTGTCGATGCGATATATGACGTTGAAGCCGCGTCAGCGTTCGGGATCACCGAGGTGAACCAGATAACGGTCATGATTCACACCGGCTCGCGCGGCTGCGGACATCAAATATGCACGGACTTTCTGGAAGTCATGCAGCGTGCTAACAAGAAATACGGCATTCCGCTGGTGGATCGCGAACTGGCCTGCGCGCCGGCGAGTTCTCCCGAAGGACGGGAATATTTTTCGGCGATGAAGTGCGGGGCCAACTTCGCCTGGGCCAATCGCCAGATGATCAGCCACTGGGTGCGGGAGTCGTTCGAGAGCGTGTTCGGCAAACCAGCGACCGAACTCGGACTCGGATTGATCTACGATGTCGCGCACAACATGGCCAAGCTCGAAGAGCATGTGATTGACGGCAAGAAACGGCTGGTGTTTGTCCATCGCAAAGGGGCCACCCGGGCGTACCCGGCAGGGAATCAGGCGATACCGGTTCGGTACCGGCATGTCGGGCAGCCTGTGCTGATTCCGGGGGACATGGGGTCCGCCAGTTATCTCCTGGCCGGGTCAAACCTGGCCATGGATGAGACGTTTGGCTCGACCTGTCATGGGGCTGGCCGCCGGATGTCGCGGCACGCCGCCATACGGTCGTATCAGCCCGACAAAGTGGTGGGGAAACTCGAAAGCGAGGGGATATATCTGCGCGCCAAGAGCCGCAGGGTGATTTCCGAGGAAGCCCCGGGAGCGTATAAGAATATTGACGAGGTGATAGAAATCTCTCATAATGCCGGTATCGCTCGGAAGGTTGCCCGCCTTCGCCCCATCGGCGTAGTGAAAGGGTAGCTGTCAAAGACGCGGCGTCATGCCGTGACAGGGCGCGTAACCTGTACCCTGAAACGACAAGGATTAGAGTTGTCTCGGAAAACTCGCGCCGCGGCGTTTTCGGTCGCGTCAAATGCGACGTTAGTTGTTCTCAAGCTGGTGGTTGGACTTCTGTCCGGCTCAGTCAGTATTCTCTCTGAAGCAATCCATTCGGCCAACGACCTCCTTGCCGCCATCATTGCGTTTTTCTCGGTGCGAGTTTCGGACCGTCCGCCCGACGCCGAGCACCCGTACGGTCACGGCAAGATAGAGAGTATCTCCGGCGCGATCGAGGCGGGGCTAATCATATTGGCCGCTGTCTGGATCGTGGTTGAAGCCATCAGGAAGATGATCTCCGGCGGCGCGGTGGAGCATCTGGAGTGGGGCATGGCCATCATGCTCTTCTCAGTTTTGCTAAACGTGCTGGTGTCGCGCTACCTGTTCAAGGTTGCCCGACAGGAGGACTCACTCGCACTCGAAGCGGATGCGCAGCATCTGGCCACTGATATATATACTTCGATGGGGGTGGCGGTCGGACTGGGATTAGTCTGGCTGACCGACTGGCATATTATTGATCCACTTGTGGCAATAGCGGTTGCGATCTTAATTTCCCGCGTGGGGTGGAAATTGACACGGGACGCGGTGGGACACCTGATGGACCACGGTCTGCCGGCCGCTGAGATCTCCCGCATCGAGCAGCTTCTTCGAGATGACCCACGCGTTCGCTCCTGGCATGACCTTCGTACCCGCAAGTCCGGCAGCGAACGCCATATTGATGTCCATATCGTCCTTCGGGAAGACGCAACTTTGGTCGAAGCCAACCAGGTGGCGGATGACCTTGAGCAGAAGTTTGAGACTGTTTTCCCACGCTGCAATGTGGTTATCCATCCGGATCCCTATGATGACTCGATGACTCGACGGCAGACGCCCGGACAGAACAGTTAGCTGCCTGTCGTCAACGGACACTTTGCATCGTTCCAAATCGGTCAGCGTTTCGTGGCGAGGAAAGCCTTCAACGCATTGAAGTCGGCATCGTCCTTAACGGAATAATCGTAATCGACATATTCCAGCGTGCCGGTCGGACTCGCCACAAACACCGAACGCTTCATGAGTCCCTGGTCCGGCACATAGACCCCCATCTTGCGGCCGAACTCGCGGGTCTGGTCCGCAAGGAGCTTAAACGGTAGATTCTGCTGTTTGGCAAACTCCTGGTGCGCGAAAACCAGATCGGCTGAAACAGGCAGAACCGTCACATTGAGCTTTTCAAACTCAGTCACGGCGTCGCGAAAACTGCACATTTCTTTGGTGCACCCGGGGGAAAAATCGGCGGGGTAGAACGCAATCAGATACTCTTTTCCCGCCATCTGGGCTGAGCCGAAGCCATCGAACACGATAGTGTCCTTGGTAGCGTACGGAAGCTTGAACTCGGGGATACGGTCGCCGACTTTCAGCATGGGGGTATCGGCGGCGTGGGCTGATAGCGTGACGAATAAGGTCGCCATAAGCACAATAGCTGCGAGAATTCTCCGACTCATATCGATTCCTTTCTTTGCAGTTATACGCAATCAAACCGTATCGAGCTTATCTCGGTTCCACCTGAACGCGGCGCGTTGCACCCGATACGCACTTGTCACCGGCGGGAGGTTTCCGTACATTCGCGCCATGCCGAACGGTTTCAGCCCATCTGTTCTCATCACCGGCGCCAACGGGTTTATCGGATCCCGCCTCTGCCGTGCATTTTTGCATGAGGGTTGGAAAGTTGTAGCGGGTGTCCGAAAGACGGGGGACCTGTCGCTCCTGCGTGAGCTTTCGGTCGAATATCGGTATGGCGACATTACCACGCCCGAGACGCTTCCGGAAATGGTTCGAGAGGTTGACTACATTGTTCACAACGCCGGCCTGGTGAAGGCAAAGTCACGCGCGCAATTCTTCGAGGTAAACGAAACCGGCACACGAAATCTGCTTGAAGCCACGATCGCGCATAATCCTTCGCTGAAAAAGCTGGTCCTTATTTCCTCGATGGCGGCAGCGGGGCCTTCGATACAGGGTCGTCCGCTCACCGAAGCGGACCCGCCCCATCCCATCACGGTGTATGGAGAGTCCAAGCTGGCCGGGGAAAAGGCGGCGCTGGATTATGCCAATCGAGTTCCACTGGTCATCTTGCGTCCCTCCGGCGTGTACGGCCCCGGCGATGAAGAGATTATGGCCATTTTCAAGACGGTGAAGCTGCGCATCCGTCCGGCGTTCGGCAACCAGAAACGCAAGATCCAGTTGACCCATGTGGATGATCTGTGCCGTGCGGTCATTGCAGCCACCAAAGCTGCGACCGCATCCGGCGCCGCCTATTTTGTCGCCGAGAATCGCGCCTACCCGATGGCGGATATGCTGACCATCATGGAACAAGCGTGCGGGCGTCGCGGTTTTCCGCTCTTAATACCGGGCTGGTTTTTTCGGGGGATTGCGGCGATTTCGGAATTCAGCTTTCGTATCGTGGGCGCTACGCCGATGCTTACCCGCGAGAAAGCGAACGAGCTGTTGGAAACGTGGGAAATCTCGACGGAGAAAGCGCGGCGGGAGCTTGGCTTTGAATCGCAAATTTCATTCGCAGTTGGAGCGAAGCAAACGTTCGACTGGTACCGCGAGCACAGGTGGCTATGATCATCTCGTATAAATTGCTGCTGTACTGTGTCGTGTCCGGAGGCTTATACCTGCTGGTGCTGTCACTGCTTCTGGACCTTGTCGAGCGTAAGCTCCGGCTCACCGCCGGCATTCCGGTAAGCATGCTGGAAGCTGATGGTCTGATCTGGTCGCTCATGAATTTCTTCATGGAGTCGCTCTTCTACGTGGTGATACCGGCCATCGCCTACAGCTTCTTCTATGCCATCCTGCCGCTGTCCGGTATAAAGGCCGGCATGGCATCGGCGCTGTTTGCGTTCGTGCTTGGTGCCGCGCCGGCTCTGATGCGCATGTCCGTGCGGGTGAAACTACCGATGCCGTACCTGCTGTTTATCATGTTGTCGCACTTACTAAAATTGGGTGGGACGCTATCCATTATTGCATACCTGTATGCCTTGTGAACCCCCCGGACTACACGCCATGTTATATTTTGATATTCGGATGAGCTATCTATGACTGACGATCTAAGATCCAAATTCGAGAGCGCCCGAGCGCTGTTTCCGCATACGAAAGAGGTCGTGTATTTTAACGCGGCTTCGTACGGTCCGTTCGCGTCCTCGGTGCAGGCGGCGATCGATGAAAATATCCGCATCCGCTTGAATGCCGCCACTGATGATTCCCATTATGCATTCAGTGTGGCTGATGAACTTCGCTCAGACTATGCCGGTCTGATCGGCGCCACCAAGAAACAGGTAGGCCTGGGCCTGAACACGACCTTCGGCTTGAACATAGCGGCGTTTGGTCTGCAGCTGAAGAAGGGGGATGAGATTCTGATGTCGGATATCGAGTTCCCCGCCGCCGTGTATACGTTCAAAGCAGCCGCGCAGACGCGCGGGCTCAAGGTTCGGCTGGTCAAGTCGCACGAACGGCGGTTCGATATCGATGAGTTGGTGAAAAGTATTCGTCCGAAGACTCGTGTGCTGGCGCTTTCTTACGTGCAGTTCTTCAACGGATTCAAGAACGATCTCAGAACTATCTCCGATATCTGTAAGAAACACCACATGTACTTTGTGGTCGATGGCATCCAGGGGATGGGAACGGAGCCGCTAAATGTCCGCAAGCTTGGTATCGATGTCTTCGCGTCGGGTTGCCAGAAATGGATGCTGGCGCCGCAAGGGTGCGGATTCTTTTATCTTTCTGACGAGGTCCGGGACAGTATCAAGGCGCCGTTTATGTCGTGGTTAGGAGCTGACTGGGGGATGAAATTCTCCGACCTGTTCTATTTTGACAAGCCTTACTTCGATTCGGCCCGCCGATTTGAGATGGGGTATTATGTAGTGCTGAATCTGGTCGGTATGAAAGCGTCGGTGAAAATCTTTCAAGACCTGGGGATTCCGAATATCCAGAAGCACACGCACGCGCTGATTGACCGGCTGGTGACCTATTTGAGAACAAATTCCCATTATCGCATCACGTCGGATTTGACCTCGAAACACCGCTCGTCGATCTTCACCTTCACCTGCGAAAACGTGCAGGCGCTTCACCGCCGAATACTTGACCACAAGATTATTCTCGTAAATCGAGAGGGATCGATACGAGTGTCGTCACACCTGTACAACAACGAGGCGGACATCGGCCGGCTGATCGAGGTGCTGGACCGGTTCTCAAAAACCGGGTAGTGTCACATCAATCGCTTCACCGCGGGACGACAACTTCAGCGATTGTTTGTGCGGCTACCCCATGCCCTTTGGCGTTGAAATGCGTGCAGTCGGCATACGGGTCATCCCATAGATCGCTCTGTTTATCGAATGCCTCCTGCAGGTCCACCAACTCGGTTTTCTCATACTGTGACACCAGCCTGATCTGATTCTGATATGCCGCGTGCATGGTATGCAGAGGGGAAACGGATTCCTTGAAGTAGATGTGCAGCGAGGCGATGGGTGGAATCACCAGCACAGGACGGCAATTATTCCGGCGGGCGAGACGAATAATCTCCGTCAGGTTTTTCTTGAACCGGTCCGGTGGGACCCGGCGAACCGCCAGCGGGTCATCGAGCGCCACTATCTTCTGCTTCTCCGTGGCGGACAACACCACCTTGCGCATGAACTGGTATAATTTCAGACGTGAAAACAGGTTCTGTGCCGCCAGGATCAATCGTCCGGGCGGCTGTTGTCTATCGTCGCTGATTCCTTGGCCGGCGGGAGCTTCGTCATTCCAGGCAAAAGTGATGAGTACGATGTCAGGTTGAAGCACGAGCAGTTCGTTTTCGAAATAGCGCCAACCCTGTAACGACGAATATCCCGGCACACCGGCATTGACCACCTCGATTGACTGTGTCAGAATCCCCCGCTTTAGCATCTCCTGCAGCCGGGTTGTCCAGATCTGTTCCTGACGAACGCCCCAGCCGAAGGTGCATGAGTTGCCGAGCGTCAATATGCGTACTCCGTTCTTCGTTCGTGCAATCTCAGGCCCGCGCATCCCAAGTGAGTTGATCCGGTAATCGAGATCGCTGAATCGCCGTGAGCTTATGGTCTGATTCTCCCGGAAGCGCCAAAAGAGCATGGGGTCTTTCTTGTAGACATCGGGGAAGTCGATATCACGATTGACCGGGAAGAACTGATTCTTGTAGTAGAGGTCCGGATCAATAAACCGAAGTGCGAGTTCGGCAAGCGCCAAAAACAGGCAGACTGACAAGACAGAGGCGGTGAGCTTGAACGCCAGTGAAGGGGTCGGATAGTTACTGGTCATGCGCCCGGTGTGCCGTGTCAACCGATGCTAAAACAACGAATAGATAAGAGGCGCCAGCGCCGATGATTCCGTAAACACGATCAGGACCGACAGGAACAGCAACAGCGCCAGAATCGGCCCCAGCCACCATCGCTTGGAGTGACGCAGAAAATAAAGCGTTTCCGAAAACAGATGCCAACGTCGGTGCATGAGGTTCACCTCCGCAGATCTATGATAATTGAGTTCTGTTCGACTCAGTCGCTCGCGACTTGATAGAAAAACTTGGCCCGGATGTCGTTCGAGATGTCTGACTTGTTGATAATATACTCACCGAGGAGCAAAATGTCAACCCCTCCCGAGCAGAAGGTGGCAAATGCCTCCTCGGGGCTGTTGACGATTGGGTGCCCGCGCAGGTTGAACGAAGTATTCAACAGGACCGGCACGCCGGTCAGACGGTCGAAAGCGACCAGCAGGTCGTACAGGACCTGGTTGTCCTTACGGCTGACGGTCTGGATTCGGGAACTGTTGTCGACATGGGTGACAGCCGGAATCACGGCTCTCTTTCCTTCGCGCACGGTGAAATTGAAAATCATATACGGGGCGTCTGTATCGCACTCGAAATACTCGTCCACCCGCTCCCGAAGAACCGCTGGCGCGAACGGCCGGAACGGCTCCCGGTATTTGACCGCCGCGTTGATCTTTTCTTTCATCGTGTTGTCCCGCGGATCAGCCAGGATCGAACGAAAGCCGAGCGCTCGTGGCCCGAATTCAGCCGCCCCCTGATAAAATCCCACGATTCGGCCGTTAACCAGTTGGTCCGCCACGTAGGCAAGTCTATCATCGAGAGGTTCGTGGCGATAAGGGACGCCGTTCTTATCGAGAAACGCCTTGATCTCAACCGACGAGGATTCCGGCCCGATGCCAAAGAACGGCTGGGATTGCTTCTCTGCCCCGGTAAGTTTGTAGTAAGCGTACAATGCTGCTCCCACAGCGCCACCGGCGTCCCCTGAGGCCGGCTGGACGTAGATGTCCGAAAACGTTCCCTCGTTCAAAAGCAAACCATTAGCCTTGCAGTTGAGCGCCACCCCGCCGGACATGCAGAGCTTGTCGAGTCCAGTCTCTTTACGGACATGACGCGCCATGGTGAGGACAACCCTCTCGGTAACCGCCTGTACCGAGGCCGCCACGTCTTCGTGAAACGACTCGATGGGTGATTCAGGGGACCTTCGCTTTCGTCCGAACAGTCTCTCAAAGCGGCCGTTTATCATTCTCAGGCCATGATGATAGTCGAAATAACGCATATTCAGATGGATCGAGCCGTCATGGTGGATTGTCACAATCTTCTCTTCAATGAGTTCGGCAAAGCGCGGCGTGCCATACGGTGCCAGTCCCATTACTTTATATTCCGCCGAGTTCACCTGAAAACCGAGATACTGAGTGAACGCGGAGTACAGAAGCCCCACCGAGTGGGGGTAATGCATTTCGGCCAGCAAGCGCACGCGGTTGTTCTCGCCTATCCCATAGGAAGCGGTGGCCCACTCGCCGACCCCATCGATTGTCAGAATCGCGGCCTTGCCGAATGGAGAGCCGAAAAACGCGCCGGCTGCATGGGAAACGTGATGCGGCAGAAAGAGGACTTCGCCATTATAGCCGAGTTCTTTCCCGATCACCTGCTCCACCCAGAGTTTGCGGCGAAGCCAGATCGGCATAGAAGCGAGGAACGCACGATATGACCGAAACGGTGTAGCCAGGTAGCCGGTCAGTATCCTATCGAACTTGGTAAACGGCTTGTCGTAGAAAACGATCGTGTCGAGCTGGTTGATTTCGATATTCGCTTTCTGAAGACAGAATTGAACCGCCTGTTTTGGGAGTTCAGGGTCATGCTTGATGCGGGTGAACCGTTCCTCGCTGACTGCGGCGACCAGGGTGCCATCGACTATCAGCGCGGCGGCGGCATCGTGATAGAAGCATGAGATTCCCAGTATTCGCATATCAACTCAATCGCCGCATGGAGTCCAGGTCCGGCTCGCTGTCGGTCATTGGTTTCCAATTGGTCGGTTTACGCAGGTATGATTGCCTCGTCTCAAGCGGGTCCCAGCCGAACAGGCGCATGAGAATCCCCCAGGGTGATATCACCAGGAAATACACCAATGTCAAAATGACGCCGGTCTGGAACCGGCCGATGCGATGAGCCAGCCGTTTCCAGCGATCCCAGAGCTTTCGCAGAAGATTCTTCATTTTGATCGACTATGTTGGAAGCGCCCGGGCGACACGATGTGTCGCCTCATATAATATAGCACAATGGGCCAATCTTGCACATATTATCGGCCGAGAGTACCATGACCACCAGCCAGCCTAATATCCTCGTGACCGGCGCTTCCGGGTCGCTGGGCAAGCAGTTGCTGTATACGATGACCCGAAAGGGAATCCGCCCAATCGCGCAAGTCCGGACCGATTCAAATACCGCTTACATTGATTCTCTCGGACTGGAAAAACGGACCGCCGACTTACGCAACAATGCCGACCTGCTCCGGTTGGTGGCGGAGATAGACTGTATTATCCACACCGCCGCGTGGGTCAATTTCCGCCAGGACCGTCTCACCCAGTTCACCGGGCTCAACACGTTCGGAGCGGTCAACCTGTACCTGGCGGCCCGAAGCGCCGGGGTGAAGCGGTTCGTTCAGGTTTCGACGGTCGCCGCTGTCGGCGGGCTGGAGCGCAGCGCCAAAAGCGCCGACACGGCTGTGCCGACTCTGATCAACGAAGATCACCAGTTCAATCTGGGGCATTTGCGGATTCCTTACATCATGACCAAACGCGCGGCGGAGGAGGAATTGCTGAAGCAGTGGCGAGCGGGGGGACCGGAGCTGGTGATTGTCAATCCGGCGATAATGGTGGCGCCGTCGCGAACCGGCGATGACAGAGGCAAAGCAGTGAAGACGTTCGGTCGCTTCTTATTGCCGGACCTCCCGAACCTGGTAAACCTGGTAGATATGCGGGATGTGGCCCCGGCCATTGTCGCTGCCGTCTCACAGGGGCGCTCCGGCGAGCGGTATATCCTTGGGGGCGAGAATATCACCGCGCGCGATCTGATCGTATCGGTCTCGGCGCTTCTGGGCAAGTCCCCGCATCTGGTCAAAATCCCGCGCTGGTTTCTGAACATGTCGGCGCACTCCGCTGCCGGTTATGCCCGGTACATTGGCCGGTCGAAAATATCATTCTACCCTGATCTGGTGAAACTGGCGGACTATGATTGGGCGTATTCGTCGGCGAAAGCGCGCGAGGAGCTTGGATTCCGCCCCCGCCCGCTCCAAACGACCCTGCAGGATTTGCTGATGAATAACTTTGTGGGGACATGGCAGAAACCGGAGAAATAATTACAGCGTGCAGACGGCAACCCGTGGAGGTCAAGACCCCGTCTGAGGATTAAACGCCGGTAGGGGTCTTGACATCTGGCGGCACAAAGGGGTGACCTTTATTAAACGCAGAATCGTCCGTATATTCATAGCATGAGGAAACGTGGCGATTCATGCCAACGCCGTTTGTCGAAGGACCGGGGCAAGGCGCCATCGCGTAGCGTATGGCCATTTATGCTCGTCGGTCTCTACGTGTTGGCACTCGCACTTCGCCTCGTGTACTTGGTGGAAATACAGGATCTTCCTACATTCGATACCTCACTCCTCGATGAGCAGTACCACCTGCAACTTGCGAGACAAATCTTATCGGGCAGCCTACCTGCAGAACCCTATTTTCGCGCTCCACTCTACCCATATTTTCTGGCAGGTATTGTAGCAGTTACGGGGGACGAGGTTTGGTGGCCACGCGTTCTCCAAATAGTGGTGGGAGCATTCTTGCCAGTACTCCTGGCCTACTTGGGGCGAAAGCTCTTCGACTGGCGGATTGGAATTGCAGCCGGGGTCGTGGCCGCAATGTATCCCAGCTTTCTCTTTTACGAGGGGTCTCTGCTCATAGAGTCGATTATGCCTGTAGCTATCATCCTGCTGTTAGTACAGTTACAGCGCTGCCGCGAAGTAGGGTCGTTTGCGTCTTTCTTGATTGGGGGCATTCTGCTGGGTGTGAATTGTCTGCTCAGACCAAACATGCTCCTGTTTGTCCCAGCGCTGCTCCTGTGGTGCTGGCTTGTGTTCAATCCCACCCTCGGTTTCGCAAAAGCTTTGAAGAGATACCTGGTTCTCGTTTTCGGCTGTGCCATTACAATTGCGCCGGTTACCCTGCGGAATTACGTCGTATCCGGCGATCCGGTGCTGATTGCCTGGCAAGGTGGAATCAACTTTTACATCGGTAACAACCATAATTCGAACGGATGGTCTGCCGGAGTCCGAGAATTCGGTTCTTCTTGGGAATCCCTTTACTCAAGTCCAGTAGCTCTTGCCGAAAAGGCTCTGGGGGGGGCAGTTGCAGAAATCCGATGTATCTGATTACTGGTACGAACGAGGGTGGTCGGAAATTCGGTCGGACATTGTCCGTTCGTGCGGCCATTTACTTCACAAAGTCCGACTTTCCATCAACGGCTATGAGATTCCCAACGATTTCAGCATCTATGCGGTTCGTGACTACTCTGTTATCCTTCGAGCGACAGTGTTTGCGGTCGGCGTTTTTTTCCCCTTTGGGTTACTCCTGCCTTTGGCTGCGGTAGGGATACTCCTCTCAATCCGCGACTGGAAACGCTTTATGAGCCACTATCTACTCCTCTTAGCGTATGGTGCGACTCTGGTTATCTTCTTTGTCAACGCCCGGTTCCGAGAGCCCTTGATCCCGGTTCTAATTCTATTTGCGGTCTATGGTGGCAACAGAATTTGGCAATGTATTAGGGCACAGAACTGGAGGCTGCTATTCGGTGCGCTTGTTCTCCTGGTATTAACTGGCGTCGAGTCTAACAGTTACCGGCTCGAAATCTCGCAAGATCGCCTACGAGCATACGACTTCGCACAGCTTGCCAAGGCAGACGGAATCAAAGGAGATATTCATAATGCTATTTTGAACTATCGTAGAGCTTTGGAGTTGTTCCCGAATTACGCCGACGCGGCAAACTCGCTGGGGTACCTTTTGGTGCAACAGAAAAAACTACCCGAGGCATCCGATCTCTTTCGGAACGCTATTGCGATGGACTTTGCCAATATTCTCGGCCACCTGAATTACGCCGCGACATTAGCGGATCTCGGACAGATTGACTCAGCGATAATTGAAATGAGGAACGCTATTCGAATGCTCCCACCCAATGACACTTTGCACGCACAACTCGGCTTTTTCCTCGCGAGAAAAGGGGAGGAACTCGAAGCTATCACGGAACTCGAGGAGGCTTTGAGGATCAATCCCCAAAACAGTGCTGCCAAGCGGCTATTGGAGAGAGTTCGAAGTCAATAGAAGTCATTTGATGGGACCGGGTCATGCAGTTGGCCTGACCAATCTGTGCCAAGGCTGAAATTAGTTGGCACAGCGGGGCGGCGTTGAAGTGCCGTCAGGTGTCTCGGCCTGACGGCGCTTCGTTTCAACCGGTTGTCGGGCAGGGACGCCCGACACCACGTCAAAAACTACTTAATCGGGACGTGGCAGAAGCCTGAATAGCCAGGGCAAAGCCGGCTACTGTTTTCCAGCAACCCGCCTGATATCCTTTTCGTATATTCCCCTGGCATGATTTCCGTCAAGAATCTCCGCAAACAGTATGGACAGTTGGTCGCTGTCAACGCTGTTTCTTTCGATGTATCAAAAGGGTGCATCTTTGGTCTGCTGGGACCCAACGGTGCGGGGAAGTCAACGACTATCAACATGCTTGCGGGGCTGCTCACTCCGGACAGCGGCTCGGTTCACATTGATACTGAAGGTGACCCGGCGAACCCCGAAGTTCGCAGAAAAATCGGAAATGCGCCTCAGTCCATCGCTCTATACGAGGCTCTGACCGGCGAAGAGAATTTGCGGTTCTTTGGACGGCTGTACCATCTGCACGGCCGGCAGCTTGCGGAGCGTGTTGCCTGGGTACTCGATCTGGTCGGTCTGACGGAACGAAAAAGTGATCGTGTCGAAACGTACTCCGGTGGCATGATGCGTCGGCTCAATCTCGCGTGTGCATTGGTCCATGACCCGCCGATATTACTGCTTGACGAGCCCACTGTTGGTGTCGACCCGCAGTCACGCAACCTGATATTCGTCAAGATCGAACAACTGAAGGCCGAAGGTCGCACTATTGTCTACACGACGCACTACATGGAGGAGGCAGAGCGACTCTGCGATGTGGTGGCCATCATCGATCAAGGCCGGATACTCGATTTGGATACAGTGGAGCGACTGATTCAGAGGCACGGTGGAAACGCCATGGTTGAGGCGGAACTGCTTCCGCATTCTGCCAAGCCGAACATCCCTGGTGCGGTGATCAATGATACCAGCCTGCGCTTTGCCTCAGTAACACCGCTTGAGGACATCGCCCGTTTGAGTGAGCAGGGAATCCTGTTCCGAACGCTGCGCATCGAACGGGCCGATCTGGAATCGGTATTTCTGAATCTCACCGGGCGGAGGTTGAGAGACTGATGGGCACCATTCTGTCAATCGCCCTGAAGGATCTGCTGCTGCTCAGGCGGAACAAGTTCGCCCTGATCTGGGTGGTGGCGTTTCCGTTGCTCATGGCTCTGTTTTTCGGCTCGATCTTTTCCGGCGAGAGCTCCGGCTCACGGTCGCTGAAAATCGCCTTTGTCGGTGATCAGTCGATATCGAGTGAAGAGTTCTTCACTGAATTGAACAAGTCTGAGGTGCTGGCAATCCGCCGCCTGCCCCTCGATTCAGCCCTTGATTTAGTGACGCGTGGCAAATTATCCGCCTATGTTCGCTATTTCGCGGTTGACACGTCCGGGAGCAGCATGTTTTCGATGGGGCGCGATTCGATCGAGGTTGGCATGGACCCATCGCGTAAGACCGAGTCGGCCTATTTGAAAGGGCTCATCGCTCAGGCCTATTTCGCGCGGATGCAACGGAGGTTCACGCAGCCGTCGTCATGGCGCACGGACATAGGTAAGGGTCTCAAGCAGATTGACTCAATCGGCGACCTCGATTTCGGACAGAAGGGGATGTTGAAGGGAATTCTCGGAGACCTGGATTCTTTCCTGGTCTCTATTGACACGCTGGTCGATACGGCGGAAATCCGTAACAGTGGGCCGTTTGGGGATCCGAAAATCCGCTTCGAAGAGGTCACTCGTCTTGACCGAAAACCCGCCACCAGTTGGGAAATAGCGTTTCCGCAGTCCCTCATCTGGGCGCTGATCGGCTGCGCGGCAACCTTCGCGTTGTCACTCCTGATCGAAAGGATACGGGGGACCTACACCCGTCTTCGTCTGGCGCCAATTTCTCGCGGACAAATACTGGCGGGCAAGGGACTTGCCTGTTTCGCAACTTGTGTTCTTGTCTGCTCTCTCTTCATGCTCATCGGAGCGGTCTTTTTCCACGTTCGGATTGAATCGCCGGGAATTCTCGCGGCCGCTATCGTGTGCGCGGCGCTCTGTTTTGTTGGGATAATGATGTTGATCAGCGTGCTCGGGAAGAACGAGTATACGGTCAGTGGCGCGGGATGGGCTATTCTGCTGGTTTTCTCCATGACCGGCGGGGGGATGATACCGCTGATGTTTATGCCCTCGTGGATTTCAGCTGTCAGCAATTTCAGCCCGATGAAATGGTGCATTCTGGCGTTCGAGGGGGCGATCTGGCGCGGCTTCACCTGGGGGGACATGACGCTGCCGCTGGGAATTCTCCTTGCGATTGGCACTCTCGGATTTAGTATCGGTGTAATCGTGATGGCGAAAGCGGAGCGATAGCGGTGAGCGTTTAGCTCTTTCGCGGTATTATCCACCCGTTCTTCACGTACTCAAATCCAATATGCTCATAATACCCCTCGGCAGTCTCAGCCGCTTGAAGTGCCGTCAGGTGTCTCGGCCTGACGACGCTTCGTTTCAACCGGTTGTCGGGCAGGGATGCCCGACACCGCTTCAAAAACAACATAATCGGGACGTGGCAGATGCCTGAGAAATGATCACAGATTGCAGGCGGCAGGCTTTGGTCATTAACACCTGCCGCCACTTAGTTGCGAATCAGAACTGGTAACACGGCTTCACCGGCGGATCGCCGATCCCGAGTATGATGTAATCGATCAGAAGCTGGACGTCAGTAATGTCGACCAGCCCGTCACAATTATAGTCCCCCAGCAAATGACTGGGAAAGAAATCTGGACCGTTAAGAAAGACGTACTCAACAACGGCAGTGAGGTCGCCTATCTCAATGGTGCCGTCATTGTTGGCGTCGCCGTGAGCTATGGACAGCACGGCGCGGAAGGCATCCACACGACCGTAGCCAAACGTGTCGTTCGGCACCGTGGCGCCGATGGGCACCGCACAACTACATACTATTGCATACACCTGGTCAGAAGTCAACATACTGTCACGTGATAATAGGAGGCTGGCAACACCTGCAACTATAGGCGCTGAGGCTGAGGTTCCACCGAATCTGCAGTCGTAGTCTTCATCGTTGCGCGGCTGAAGCCCGCAACCCCAACTTACATATTCGCCACAAAATTCCTGGGTACTTGGGTTATATCCAAGCGTGTCCATCTGGTCGAGCGTGAATACGTCACCCTTTAGACACAAATCCCCTGAAGGTGCTACGAGATCCAAGTAAGGACCGATTGAGCTGTACGCCCACAACTGATCCTGTAAATTCACCGCGCCAACCGAAAGGGCGCTATTATCATAGCCGGGCCATGCCATGATTTCTGGACCGCAATTGCCTGCCGCAAAGACTACAATACTGCCTTTCCCTCCGCGGCCATCATTGAAGGCCCGATGCATGGCGTCAGGAAGCGCGTCATAACCGACAAGTATCGCACACCAGCCCCAAGAACAAGTGAGAACGTCTGCACCGGAGAGGTAACTGAAGGTCACTGCTTCAGCGCATTCTTCTGGTGGCAACAGCCACCCACCCTCTATGATCATCCGAACTGGCATAATGCGTGCGTGAGGGTTTAGGGAAAACATGCCCGTTGAAGGATATGTGCCTTGTAGGCTGTCATTCGTATGCGCAGCCGCGATTATGCCGGCACAAGCTTCGCCGTGGCCATCAATTGGATGCGGAGCCGGGTTGTAATCGTTGTCAACAAAGTCGTAGCCGGAGGTGATTCGGGCAACAGGTAAGTCCTCGTGATCAGTAACTCCATCGTCAAGTACCGCAACCACTACGTCATTCGTCAAGCCTGCAAAGTCCCAAACAGTTGCCTCGTTGAAACTGCCGATGATCTTCTTCAGATGCGCCTGGCGATACGAATAATGGTCGAAGACCTTGTAGCTGAACACGGAACCTCTTAGCCCAGTGGCTGGATAAGCGTATCGCGTACCTGGGAGCGCATAATACTCATTGGCTAGTTGTACGATCCCCTTGTTTGAGGAAGGAGTATTGACGAGTAGAAACACATTGGGCATGCCAAACAACTCGCGCTCAATCAGTACGCCACTGGCCGCATTCACGCTGTCAGTGTACTGACGTGAGATGTTTTCTTCATACGCCACGCAGATTCGGTCCGAGAAATAGGCGGGATGTCCGTCTTCAATGCGGTAGTATGGTTCAATCAGATATACAGACGGATTTGATCGAAGCGAATCCAGCCAACTTCCTTCACCGAGCATAACCTGCAACGAGCATGGCAGAAACCCTCTGGTTGGAGGTTCGAGTGAAATGACAGAGTGTATTGCTCCAAGCCCTGCAATCACGGAGTCAAGTTGTTGTTGCGATAGCGTAGAATCGAACTTAACGAGCAGTTTGGTAGAATCGATGGACAGGGAGATTTGTTGACCTTGAGAGTAAAACTGGTGCTGAAAGTCATATGCGAAGCTTGTCATGCAAAGGAGTGTGCAGAACAGTACCGTGATTAGTTGACACATCGTACGCATTGCTTCCTCCAAGAAGACTGACTATGTCGCGGCAAAGCAACATCGCGCAACATAGGTGTAGGGATATCAAGGATTGATATTACTCGTTCAATTTTCATAGTGGCGACATCAAATACCAGGAAGTGAGCATTGGTGAGTCCGCTAATGACGACCAGTCGCCTGCCGTCAGGTGTAATCGCCAACGACGAGGGGTTGAAATAGCGAACGGTATCCCCATTCTGATTTATGAGACCAGTAGTGGAAACTGTCGCCACCCTTGTCAGGTTTGGCACGTCGAGAACAAAGAACGCTCTCGGCGTGGGCGGACCGAAGAGGGCAGTTCCAGGGCTTGTGTAGAATAGCATGTCCCCCGTCGGGGTCATCTGGAGGTCACCATGACCGGGTACAACGTCCTCGACATACAAGGCCGAATCAGTGTCTGGATCGAGAGCGATAAGCTGGCTGGAAAAGCTCCCGGTAGTGAGGTTCAGATAGAAGAGACTGTCCCCGCATGAGCGTGTCACCTCTTTCAGCAGGCCAGCCGCGGTCGGAACCGCTGCAATTACCGTGTCTTCTCCGTCAAATGAAACACAATACACACCACTGACACTGCCGGAAGCGCCGAAGAACGCCCTTCCGTCATCGGTGAACGACCCAGCACTTAGTTCAAACGTGTCAGAATAGGCGACTGAAAAGTCAACTGTCCTAACAATCTGGAAGTCGCTCGCACAAACCGCCAGGAATTGACCGTCCGGTGATAAAGCGGCTCCGCGGGTGCCATGCGACTCAATCGTGTGGACTACCATATCCAGTCCGAGGTCGAATACTGAGACGCCAGCGTCAGATGCTAGGTACAACCTCTTGCCGTCAGGTGAGACATAGATACCCCACCTCGCGTCGGCACCTGTCCAGATTGTATCGATCAATCCTGACTCAACGTGGTAACCATACACGTGCCTCGTGTCAAATTCGTCTGTTATGTACGCTACGTAGTCAACAGGTTCAGGCGGGGGGTCAGTCCCGTGGTCACTGCAGGTCAACGGCAGCAGGCAAAGAGCCAACAGCAGCCAAAAAACTGCCACCGCTCTCGTACTTACATTCACGATGATAGACCCTCCATTCGAGAGTTGTGCAACGCCGCGATTGTGAGACGCCATAATCCACAGTCTGTTTAATGAGAGGTGTCTGATTTGTGTGTCGAGCTACTTATAAGATAAGAACTGACACTGACAGAACCTGTCAGTTTTAGTTGAAGTTTTTTGGGCCAACCCGAGAAAAATTAGATATTTGTATCGACTATACAATTAGTTATGCAACATTGCGTTACGTCATTCTTAGCCAAACAAGACAACTTTCCTCCGTCAAAAAAAACAATGATGCGACCGGTCAGAAAGCCCAAAAATGGAGAATTCCGTCTTGGCTGAATCCCCCAAATCTACACATACCGCTCCAAAGGTCTCTTCGTTGTCGTTATTCGCTACGTCCTCTGCTTGTATTGACGATGGCGCTGTGAGGTGCGTTAGATCCAGCCCTAGCGAAACTCCACACCCTTCGTGCGAGCCACGGCTTCTGTCAGTTTACACGGCTTGGATTTTCGGCACTTATGACTTTCGCGGTATTATCCACCCGTTCTTCACGTACTCAAATCCAATATGCTCATAATACCCCTCGGCGGTTAGGGCCGCTAAGAGCAGAATCATCACCTGGTCGCCAAGCTTCTCTTTGGTCAGTCGAATCAGTTCTTTGCCGATCCCCTTTCGCTGGAAATCTTTCGCCACCGCGAGGTCAGACAGATAACAGCAGTAACAGAAATCAGTCAGTGAACGGGCGAATCCGACCAGATGGTCGCCATCCCAGGCGGTGACGAACAGATCCCCTTCATCGAGCATCCGTTGTATTCGTGGAAGATCGCCGGTTGGGCGCTTGAGCCCGGAATTGTCAAAGAGCGCCGCCACGGTTTCGACGGGAGGCACAATGCTGTCGGTGTATGAAATCGGCATGCAACTCGCTCCTTTTCTGAGTGCCGTAATATACGCGGCGGAGAGACCGAGGTGGAACAGAGTTTGATAATAGAGTGTTTAACTCCATTACAACAGTAGGTTCAATCCAGGGGTCCACAACAACCGCCCAATGGGCGGGAAAGGAAGGATTTGGTTATGGCAAAGACGGCTTTGGTCCGACTTGTTCCCCTTGGATTGATCGCGGCGATGGGGATTCTCGGCTGCTCGTCGGACAGCAACTCGACCGGCGGCGGTGGCGGGGGCGGCGGGCGTGAATTCGTGTCAGGGGATATGGGAAATGGTCAATCGTACCAGCATGTATTTACGAAATCCGGAAGTTTCCCCTACTATTGCCGCTATCATGGTGGCGCCGGGGGAGTCGGGATGGCCGGCACGATCACTGTAAGTGGCAGTGGCTCGGCCAGCTTGCACGCGTTCAGTATTACCAACAATACGCTGCAGAGCACGACGATCGATGTCGGCGATACCGTACGCTGGACGAACAATACGGTGGTGACTCACACGGTGGAATCAGACAACTGATCCGCTGCTCATACCATAGGTGACCGCCGGCGAAAACCCTTCACCGCCGCCGCGATCTCTTCAGACTTGCCCAGGGCGGTTTCGACCGCTATCATCAGGCAGTATTCTAAAACTACATAACAAACACCCTAACCTTCAGGAGTGCGCCATGCGCCAGCTTGTTTTGCTCGTATGCATGGGGATACTGATGACCGCCGCCAGTTCGCGCGCCGGTATAATCCCGACCTGGGAATCCCCCTCGAAAAAACTCGGCTTCTATCCAATCACTAACGAGATTTCACTCTACAAGAGTTACGATGACGGCGGCCGTGACCGCGGGCAGACGGTGCAGATCATATCGATCAACTCGATAAAATTGCTTACCACGTTCACCATTGAGTTTACGGGTGACTTCAATTACGACTACACGCCCGGGCTCTCAAACGATCACTACATGGAACTGGGTGTGGTGAAACACATTACCAATTTCTTCAGTCTTAACGTGCAGCGGGTGATGACGACATTCGGTGACAGGCACGTCAATCAGTACGGGGTGCGGTTCAGTTTCTGACGCTTTCAACGGCGGGAGCCCGCCACTTCAGGACATTTAGCACCAAGCCGGTGCCGAGCAGGATCAACGCGGTGCCGGCCACCATCGTTGGTGTGATCAGTTCGTTAAGAAACATCGCCCCCCACAGCATGCCGAATGCGGGCATCAGAAATGTGACTGTCAGAGCCTTGGTGGGACCCGCGTCTACGACGAGCCGGAAATAAAGCAAGTATGCGACAGCACTGCACAAGAGCGCGAAGACGATCACTCCGGCGACAATCGTCGGCGTGATCTCCCCGCGCAGAGGCGAAAATGGCACGGCCGGAAGGAGCAGCAGCCCGGCTGTTAACTGGCTGGCCCCGGCGACGGCCATCGGTTTTATACTCGTGCCAAATCTCTTGATATAGGTGGCGACAAAACCGTAGCAAACAGTGGCCCCGATACAGGCCAGCACCGCCAGCGCGAACATCGGACCCGGAGTCACCGAGCCGAGCTTGACCACCATCATTACGCCGATCGCTCCGATAACCAGCCCGGCCAGTTTTTTGAACGTGAATCGCTCGCCAAGCAGCATGGCAGCGAACAGCGCTCCGAAGAACGGTGCCGTGGAGTTCAATATGACCGAGAGCGAAGCCGGGATATGCAGAGCCGCAAACGAGAACAAGAAAAACGGCAAGGCCGAGTTGAGGGCGCCTATCAGAATGTACTGCTTCCAGTACTGCCGCCATTCCAGGTCTAACTTGATGGCACGGAAATATATCAGAAGAGCGATACCGGCAATCAGCACCCGAAGGTCCGCGGTCAAAACCGGACCAAGTACGGGCGCGAGGACTCGCATGAAAATAAACGAGCCGCCCCAGATGGCCGCCAGGATCACCAGCCGGACGGTGTCAGCGGTTCGCATGCTGACCTTGGGACCCGGTTACTGAAGCACCTTGCGTCAGGCTCTGGTTTGCCGACTGAGCCATCACGTGCTTCTCGTGGTCAAGCAGCCATTGCTTCCGCCAGATGCCGCCGCCATAACCGCACAGGCTGCCGTCGGAACGAATCACCCGATGACACGGGATGACAATGGCGAGCCGATTCTGTCCATTGGCACGACCAACCGCCCGTACGGCACTCGAACGGCCAACCTTGCGGGCAAGTTCGGCGTAGGACCAGGTACACCCCGGCGGGATCCGCTGCAGATTCTCCCAGACGGCCGTCTCGAATTCCGAACCGGAAGTCACGAGCGCGAGTGAGAAGCTCAGCGACCTCCCCTCATAGTACGCCTTCACTTCGTCCCCTATCTGATCAAGATACCGATGTTCTCCCGGCACGATATAGGCGCCGGTCTGTTTTCTCAGGCGGACAATCTCGTTCTCCAGTCCCCGTCGGTCGACAAATTCGAGCAGGTGAAGGCCGGCATCATCGGCCAGTGCCAGCATGGCCCCGAGGGGTGTGTCAATCCATCGGGCATACAGGCATCGAATCCCCTTGGCGCGACTTGGCGGCATTCCGAAAAGTTGCTTGAACGCATCATAAAAACCGGAGGCCGATTCGAAGCCGTGGTCGATCTGCGCGCCGATGACACTCTCGCCCTTCCGAATGTCCCGCAGCGCCAGTCCCATGCGACGGGCACGATGATACGCCTGAAAAGTCATACCGTAGTAACGCTGGAACTGACGGCGTGCGGTCGAGGGATCGATTCCCCTGGCGCGAAGTTCCGCATCGCGAATCCGCCGAACTGGTGACTCATCGACCGCGTCAGCCAGCTGCTTGACCAGTTCGGGCGGACGTTTGTCTCGCTCCATCGGATGGCATCGCGAACAGGGGCGGTACCCGGCGAAAAGCGCCTCCTGCTGCGACGGGAAAAACTCGATATTCCCCTGCTTTGGTTTACGGGCGGCGCAGGTCGGCCTGCAAAAAATGCCGGTGGTTCGGACCCCCACATAGAATACGACCTCATAGGCGCTGTCTCGATTCAACAGCGCCTGATACATGATGTCAGGCGATGGCAGCTTGCTCACATTCACTCTCCTTGCGGCTGGAGAACCATACTCCACTGAACGACGTCGCATCAGGGTATGTGCCCATCGGTTGTTTGTTTTCTTGCCGCAAGGTACCGCCGGCCACAAGAGCCTGCATCCGATTTTGAGGCACCAAATTCTTTTCTTTGGAGAACCGAGAATCCGCAGATCAAACCGTCGGCGGGTTCATCCCCCTGCCGGCCCATTCCTCCATCGATGGTCCATACACGCCCGGCACTTTGAGCCCTGCCTGCCGCATCAGTACGGTCATCTGCCCGCGGTGGTGAATCTCGTGACGGATCAGTACGCTCAGCGTGAAACTCCGTTTCCATTTATATGCGCCGTACATGGTGTCCTCGGTCTCCAGCGAGGCATCGGCCCAGTGGCGCTTGAGATTGTCGCCCAACTCTTTTGTTACCGCGGCGTAAGCCTTCTGGATCTCGGCGGCAGTCTTCGGCACCGGAGCCTCTGGATCAACACTCGTGAATTTCATCCCGGTCTGCGACATCATCTCGGCATACGTCGTTGTGATATGCCAGGCCATGCGGCCAAGGGTCCGATGGTCCTTGGCCACGCTTTGGGACAGGGAGGCATCGGTGAGCGCGTTCATCATTTTCTGAGTCTCGCTCGATTCGTGTCCCCAGTCCTGTTCAAACTCGGCGATCGTCTTGAACATGAATTTCTCTCCTTTAATCGAATATGACGATTGGCGAATACAGTAGAAATGTATACGAATGACCCTGTTCGTTGGCCATCACATTATCGCTATACGAGCTTTCCCGGAATAGTCACAGGCCAATCAGGTAGTGCCCTATGTCAGTCTGATATTGACCGTCCCACCGAGAATCGCTTCAACTTTCTCAACTACCGCCACGCTTAACTCGAACTCTGAGGCAGCGATGTTTTCTTTCAATTGGTTTTCATCGGTGGCGCCCGTCAAAACTGCACTGATCTCCGGCAATCGCAGCGCCCAAGCGAGCGCCAGTTGGCTCACTTTCACATTGTACGAATCCGCCAGCGCTGTAAGCTTGCGGACTTTGGCGATGTTCTCATCGGTGAGGTCCTTCTTGAGCCATTCCGTACTGGCCCCGCGTGTTCCGGCAGGGGTGCCATCATTGTACTTTCCGGTCAGCAACCCCTGGGCCAGGGGAGACCAGACGGTCAACCCCAGACCGTACTTGCCGCATACGGGAATGATCTCCATCTCAATATGCCGGTCCAGCATGTTGTAGCGCGGCTGCTCGACAATCGGCCGATAGGCATTGAAGCGGTCCGCATCGCCGATCGCCCGCTCGATCTGAGCCTCGGTCCAGACCGAGGTGCCCCAATACAGGATCTTGCCGCTTCGAATCAGGTCGTCCATCGCCCGTACGGTTTCTTCAACTTCGGTATCCGGGTCGAAACGATGGCAGAAATAGATGTCGATATACTCGACGCCGATACGCCGAAGGGAATTGTCGATCGATTCCATGATATGTTTGCGGCTGAGGCCCCGGTCGTTGACATTGTCCGACATCGGCCAGAACAACTTGGTGGATATTACCAGGTCGCTCCGTTTGCAATCGCGAATCGCCTGACCGACCACCTTTTCGGCCTCGCCACGGGCGTAGATGTCCGACAGATCGATGAAGTTCACTCCCTGGTCGATCGCGGCTTTCACGATGCGCTCGGTTCTGGCTCCGTCCACCGAGCCGCCGAAAGTCAGCCAGCCCCCCAGTGCGATCTCGGAGATCTTTAACCCGGACCTGCCCACTCGACGATAGTTCATGAATACGTCCCCTTAAACGATTGATTTCTTCACGTGACGACAATAACGCACAAAGGTGGGTCTTTGGCAACTGGCCCGCTGGTGAGATGTCATCACCATTTCAGTCCGGGATTGGCGGCTGCTTTCTGACGGATATAGCTGCTGTCCATCCCGTGCTCAAGGGCAATGTGATACGCCTGCGAGGCCAGGTCCGGCCGGTTGCGCTCAAGATACAGGTCCCCCATCCGCTGGAAGAACTCGTAACCAAACTCCCGCATGGCGGCGAGTCTCCGAAGATGTGCTATCGAGCTGTCCTCTCGGTGAAGCCCGTAGAATGCGGCCGTCAGATTGATATGAGCATTCGGTATGGTGCTGTCGAGTTGCAGGACCCGTCGCAGGACGGCCACCGCGTCGGCAAACTGCTCTTTTCGTACATGGGCCGAGCCAAGGTTGTTAAGAATGGCCGCGGAATATGGATTAAGGCCATCGGCAATCAGGAGCATCGTCTGCGCGCTGTCCAGATACCCCAGGTCGAGATAGCACACCCCCAGATTTGAATAGCCGTCGGCCAGCAGCGGATTGACCGTGATCGCCTGCCGCGCCCAGGCGGCGGCTTCGCCGAACTTCCCTTCATTGATAAGCTGCCCGGCTTTTCGATTGTAACCCATCTCGGGATAGTCCCGCTCATATTGTTCTTCCAGCTCGGCTACGATAGTCTGATTGCCGGCCGTCCGGTGATACTCCATCAAAACCGGCCAGGCGTTCTTGCTCTTGACCTTGTCCAGCTTGAGGTAATCCTCGATATGACTCACCGCCACCCGCGGCGTGGCCTGGGAGTCGACACGTGGTCCTAATACAAGCAGACCCATAACGATTGACAGCATCACCGCCGTGGTGCGATGCCGCTCCGATGGCTGGTAACGGAGTGTCAAGTAATAGCCCCTCAGGGCCATCGGCACGCCTACAAATGCAAACAGGTCCCAGTCGCGGGGCAGGCCCAGTTTGGGGTTGAAGATAAAAAGGGCGCCAAACGCGGAAAGAAAAAGGATGGCCAGAAATCGATCCACAGGTTCTCTTTTGATCCCTTTGACCGGCGAGCTGATCCATGCGGTCATCAACACGGGCAGCCCCGGCAACAGCATTATGAGGAAGTTGCTAATGTCGAGCAGTCGACGTGGTGCGAACAGAGTCTCACCGTCAGCTGCGAACCGGTCCGCGAAAAGCGGGATGATGGCAAACCGAAAGAAATAATAGTGGGTGGAGATATAGTAGTACACGACAGCCCCAATCGCCACGGCCGCGATGGCGATCAGCCACTTCGTCGAGGTTGCTGTCCGCCCCAGTGCCTTTCCTACGGCCGAATTCCGCACGAGCAGGTATACCAGAGCGGGTGTCAGGATAACCCCGAAAATGTGCAGCAGCGTCGCCATGACAGCCGGAATCAGCGCCCACCATCGCGAGATTTTCCCGGCAAGCGCCAGCACTCCTGCGAGCCCAAAGGCGAGCACGGCAAACACGAACAGCGCGTAATGCTCGACATACCCGAAATACAGAAGCATGAACCCGGAACTGCCCACACCCAGTGTGAATAGATATCGATGGCGGTTCTGTTCGAACAAATGGCGGGCACTGAGGATCAGCAATGCCAGCACGCCAATGCCGGCTGTCCACGAAATAAGCTGGAATGTCTTAAGCGCTGTGTCGTCGGTGTCTGCACCAATCAGGTCGAACAGGGTATAGTGCAGTTTCGAGGTAAACATGTCCCACGACTTCACGGGTGGTACATGATCGGCCAGCCGCTGGAGCAACTGGTAACCATCGCCAAGAAAAAACGTCTGCGAGTGAAACTGAACGAAGAGTACGGTCGTGATCGCCGCTACTACTGTGGATACGATATAGAATCGAAAAGTCGAACTGGCGCCATCGGCAATCAGCTTGCCGGACAACCACAGGGCAAACGGGCCGCCGCCAAGGGCAAATAGCACAACCCCGTACCAGGCCCAGTCCGGCCAGTACGCCCACCAGTTGACTCCCCAGAGGCGAGTGTGCGGGACGAGCGAAGCGACAAGCAAGAGGGCAACAGTAGCGTAGTAGGCGATAAGGAGTTGAATCGAGTGGTCGCGATCCGATTTTTCGGGTTGTGTCATCGAGTGAACCCTGTCACTCTATTTCTTGGCCTGTGCGATCCGCTTGTTGATTTGTTCCCAGATATCGGGAGCCGATGATTCATACCCGGCCTGACGGTACGAATCACGCGCCTGCATCAGCAGTGTCACCCCCTCTGATTTTTTCCCCTGAGCGATGTACACCTCCGCCATGTCGTGCGCAGTTTGCCCGATGACGCTGTGGTCGCCAAGCCGTTCCGCCCAGGCCAGCGACGGACGAAGCCATTGCATCGCCTCATCGAATCGGTTGAGCATGCGGTAGGTCATCCCGATCGAGTAATCGGCCACCAGCTTGGCCCGCTCATCGGAGAAGCGCCAGTGGTATTCACGAGCCTTGAGATAGCAGTCGAGCGCCTCCTCGAATTTGCCCGTGTCGTAATAGGTCGCACCGAGGTTGTTCCAGAGCGGGCCCAGCCAGTTGTCGGCATCGGAGCTTTCCGCAATGGCGATCCCCCGGCGGCACCATTCGATCTGGTCGTCAACCGACTCCGCCACGATCGCGTTCATATTGGCGGCGTCGACAGCCCGCGCCGCCAGATTGTTATTGGCACAGAACGTGTACATATCCTGGAACGTCTGGCGGGCGTCGAGAAGGTTCTGGGATTTCCATTCGTACCGCCCTTTTACGCTCAGGTAACGTGACCAGCCCATCGGGTCCGTTTCAACGGCTTTGGCCGAGGCCTCTTTCAGCCAATTAAGACCGTCCTCTTTGTTCCCCTGGATCAGACTGACGCGCGCGATCTGCGCCAATGCTTCCACCTCGACCGGACGATTGAACTCCTGCCGGGCCAACTCGCAGGCCCGGCGGTAATGGTCCAGAGCCTCACCATATTGTTTGGCCTGGAACGACTCGTCGGCAGACTTCAATGCGGCGTCGGCGGTCAGATCGGACTGATTCACTATTCCTCCAGAACGGTGCGGTGTCGCGCTCAGGGCGAATATACGGTAGTCGGATGGACTGACGCCAACGAAAACGGAGCAGCCTGAGGCAGGATCGCCCCCCCCAATTCCGTTTGACCCCCCTAAGTCGCTGGCATATATTCCCCTCCGCAGCGGTCGAAGACCGAGTCGATACACCGACTCGGGCGAACACGAAAGGTTACCATGCGCGCACTTATTACCGGGATTACGGGTCAGGATGGCTCTTATCTGGCGGAGTTGCTGCTGGAAAAGGGGTACGAGGTGGTCGGCATGGTCCGGCGCGCCTCCACCGAATCGTTCGAACGGATCAACCATATCAAAGACAAGATCACGCTGGTGCAGGCGGATTTGCTGGATCAGCTCTCCATAGTTGAAGTTGTCAGCCAGCACCGACCGAATGAGGTGTACAACCTGGCCGCGCAGTCGTTTGTCCCCACCAGTTGGGTGCAGCCGGTGCTGACCGGCGAATTCGACGCGCTCGGCGTGACCAAAGTGCTCGAAGCGATCCGGCTGGTCGATAAGAAGATCCGCTTCTATCAGGCGTCGTCATCGGAGATGTTCGGCAAGGTGCGGGAGGTCCCGCAGAAAGAGACGACACCGTTCTACCCGCGCTCCCCATACGGGGTCGCAAAAGTCTACGGGCATTTCATCACGGTTAATTACCGTGAAAGCTACGGTATCCATGCCAGTTCCGGCATCCTGTTCAACCATGAATCTCCTCGCCGGGGACTGGAGTTTGTGACACGGAAGATCACCGATGGGGCTGTCCGCTGCAAGCTGGGACTGGCCGACAAACTGGCACTCGGGAATCTTGACGCCAAACGGGACTGGGGGTACGCCGGCGACTATGTGCGAGCGATGTGGCTGATGTTGCAGCAGGACCGGGCAACGGATTTTGTTATCGCCACCGGCCAGACGCACTCTGTGGAGGAATTTGTCAAGCTGGCCTTTGGCGCCTTGGATCTGGACTATCGCCGGTATGCCGTTACCGACCCGCGCTTTGTCCGCCCGGCCGAGGTGGACCTGTTGCAGGGAGATTCTTCTTTTGCACGCAAGAAGCTGGGTTGGGAGCCAACCGTCAGTTTCGAACAACTGGTCAAGATGATGGTCGTGGCAGACCTCAAACGCCTGTCGGGCACTGCTTCCGAATGAGAAGACCCTCCGCTCTTATCACCGGTATCGCCGGATTTGCCGGATCATACTTGGCCGAGGAGCTTGTCGCCAGCGGCTTCGATGTTTCCGGCACTTTACTCAAGAACGAATCGACCCGCAACCTGGGTTCAGTGAAGGCTAATATTCGCCTGGCGACGCTTGACATTCTCAACCAATCGAAATCTGAAGCGCTTGTGCGACGCCTCAAACCGGACTATGTCTTTCATCTGGCGGCTATCGCATCGGTCGGACAGTCGTTCGACAAGGAGGATCAGACTTTCCAGGTCAATTTCCACGGGACACTCAACATGCTTCGGGCCACCCAACAGCCTGTGAAGCTGAAGAAGTTCCTGTACGTGAGTTCTTGTGACGCCTACGGTGTTGTCTCGAAGACCGGGTCGCCGATTGCGGAATCGCAGCCGCTCCGACCTATCTCCCCGTACGGCATATCTAAAGCGGCCGCGGAATTCGCCTGTCAGTATTATTACCGTCGGTACCGTGTGCCGGTCGTCATCGTACGGGCGTTCAATCACAGCGGGCCGCGGCAGACCGAGTCATTTGTGATACCATCGTTCGCTCGCCAGATCGCGTTGATCGAGGCGAAACGTCAGCCGCCAATTCTGAAGGTGGGGGATCTGTCGGCGAAACGGGATTTTTCCGACGTGCGCGATGTTGTGGGAGGCTATCGTCTGATCGCGGAACAAGTCGAGCCGGGTGAGATCGTTCACATTTGCTCAGGCAAGGCAGTCTCCATCAAGCGCGTGCTTGATATGTTACTGCAGTTGTCGACAGCCAGAATCTCTGTTCAGGTGGACCGTGGCCGCCTGCGCAAAGCCGATATACCGGTGCTTCGAGGTAGCAACCGACAACTCCGGCTTCGCACCGGGTGGTCCCCTCACTATCAACTGGCGCAGACTCTTTCCGATACACTCAATTACTGGCGGCGCGAAGTGGCCGCTCACGGCACGATATCGAAACGACGATCATGAGGAGATTGACAGTATGGCATCCAAGGCCACCAAGAGATCGCAACCGGCCGACGAACTGATCACCCGCATCCGTACCCGCACGGCGGTACCCGGCGTGATCGGTCTGGGGTACGTAGGCCTGCCGCTGGCCATGGTTCTGGCCGAAGCAGGTTTCAAAGTCCTCGGTTTCGATATATCCAAACCGAAGGTGAAGTTGCTGAACTCCGGCAGATCGGATATCGACGATATCTCCGATGCCGAAGTGCGCACGACGGTCAATTCCGGCAAGTTCTCCGCTACCGATGATCCCAAGCGGATTGCGCAAATGGACACGATATCGATCTGTGTCCCCACGCCGTTGTCGAAGACCAAAGACCCGGATGTAAGCTACATTCTGAGAGCTGTCGAAATGGTCCAGGCAAACCTGAAACGGGGTGCCCTGGTCGTGCTCGAATCGACCACCTATCCCGGCACGACCGAAGACTTGATCCTGCCAAAACTCGAAGAGACCGGTCTCAAAGTTGGCCGTGATTTCTTCCTGGCCTTCTCGCCGGAGCGCGTGGACCCCGGGAATCCGAAATTCAACACCAAGAATACACCGCGCGTGGTGGGCGGCGTCACTCCCGACTGCACCCGGGTAGCGATGGCCTTCTACGAGCAGACACTCCCGCTCGTGCAGGCAGTTTCGTCGACTCAGGCAGCCGAAATGGTCAAACTGCTGGAAAACACCTTCCGTTCGGTGAATATCGGGCTGGTCAACGAGGTCGCCCTCATGTGCGATCGGCTGAAGATCAACGTGTGGGAGATCATCGAGGCCGCCTCCACCAAGCCTTTTGGTTTCATGCCGTTTTATCCGGGCCCCGGTCTCGGCGGGCACTGCATACCGATCGACCCGCACTATCTGTCCTGGAAACTCAAGTCGCTGAACTATTATGCACGCTTTATCGAGCTGGCCGGCGAGATCAACAGCCATATGCCGGAATATGTCACGGAGCGGGCGATCCGCCTGCTCAATACCCGCAGCGGCCTGGCGTTGAGCAAGGCGACCGTTCTCGTACTAGGGCTGGCGTACAAGAGGGATATCAAGGATATTCGGGAATCGCCGGCGCTGGACGTCATCAAGCTCTTCAAGGACCGGGGAGCCAAAGTGCTGTTCAACGATCCGCATGTTCCGGAATTCGAAATGGACGGAAAACGGGTCAGGTCAACCAAGGTCACCGAAGCGCTGCTCAAGCAGACTGACCTCGTCGTCATCGTAACCGACCATACTTCCTATGAGTATCAGTGGATCGTCGATCACTCTAAGCTGGTGTTTGACACTCGTAACGCCACCAAGAAAGTGAGACGTAATCGCGATCGGATCGAGCTTTTGTAACCTGCTCGACACGCCAGGTAATAGCCGACCTCAAGGTCGGCTATTTTTTTGCCGCAGAATGGGTTAAGAGAGTCTGACCGGATGCCGATGATAGGACAGATACGGGGAAAAAGCGAATGACCGAGACACTTGTTAAGTCGCAAAACCGCCTGAAGGATATCAGCCTGATCCTTCGTGATCTGTTGAAGGTCATCAAGGTGGTGGCGATGTACCCGGAAGGGAATCCTCTGCCCCAGTCGCTGCGGCGGTCCTTTGCGGAGAAGCTGGCGAGTATTATCGAGGAGTCCGGAGAGATTCATCTCCGGATCGACAGAAACTCGCTCACTTGCGGACAAGATGTCGTTTTCACCGATGGCTCCAAAGAAGAGAGCCTGGCTGGCCTGTTTTTCGATGTCGGCATAACGAGCATCACGTTCAAAGAGGGGCTTGAGGTCGAAGAGATATATCGATTCCTCGATACCATCAAACGATACCAAAACGCTCACGACAAATCACTCGATCTGGCAAACCTCCTGTGGGAAGCCAATCTCTCTCGTTTTTCGTTTACGACGCTGGCCGACGTCGAATTGGCGTCATATGACGGTGATTTTCGCGTACAGGAGATCCTCCGCTCGGCCGGCATGGATGACACCGGTCGCCAGCAGATGGCCGGCGACAAAGAGGAGGCGTACGACGCAATCTTCCGACTCGAGGATTCCTCGAAAATAGAGTTGCCCGATGACGGTCAGACAGTGATTCGCCGCGGCCCTGGGACAGCTGACCAGGGCAGCCGCTCGGGCACGCCGTTCCACGCCATTGTCCCCGGCGAACAACCCTGCTCAGTGTTTGATGAAAACGCGGTTGACGAGATCTCGCTGCGGGTTTCCGAAGCGGCTGAGGCCATGGGGTTCGGCGACCTGCCCGGTGGACAACCGGTCATGCCCGATACGGCGCTGATTCTGAACGATGAGTTCAAACTGTCCGAGGAGCAGGAGCAACAGATCACCAGCCTGTTGGTGGATGACGCCCAATTCGACATGAACGAATCCACGGTCGAGTTGCTCAAGGAAATGCTGCACCAGGAAGTGGAAATGGATGCCTTCTATGAATCAGTGACGATTTGTGAGAAGGTCTATGGTGAATTCGTTCGTGCGGCGCTCCTCACCGAAGGGGGAAAGATACTCGATTATTTTCAGGCGCTCGCCGAGCGACTGGAAAAAGAAAAGCCGCTGTGGGCGGAACGACTGAAAGACGCGCGGATAACGGCCGGCAGCCGCGACCGCCTCAAATATCTGGTGGAAGCGCTCAACGGCAACCCGGAGATCAGCGTCCAGGACATGCGAAAATTCCTCGACCATTTTGGCTGGGAGGCGCTGTCCGCGATCACCGATCTGCTGGGGGATCTCGAACATCAGATGCACCGCCAGGCGTTGTGCGATTTCCTGGCCGTGAAAGGGAAGGATAATCTGCAAACCGTCTCCAAGGGGATCTTTGACAAGCGCTGGTACGTGGTTCGCAATTCCATCACTGTCCTCTCGCAGATCGGGGACAAGAGCGCCCTGGCGTATCTGAAGAAGGCCGCCGCTCACGAGGAACCGCGCGTACGATTGGAACTGGTGAAGGCGCTGCGCGAGACGGCCGACCAGGAGGCGCTCGATATTCTGAAACTGCTGGTGCGAGACGCCGATGCCGAGGTTCGCCGACAGGCCGTCGAAACGATCGTGGCGCGACGCGGTCAGGCCGCCTTCGAGGTGATCACCGCCATTATCAACGATGACAGTTTCCTCACACTGGATCAATCCGAGCAGGAGAATCTTCTGACCGCCTACTCCGTCCTGGGCGGCGAACATGCTATCGAGTACCTTCGAAAACTGATCGTTCGGTTCAACTTATTCAGAGACCCGGTGCTGGCGTTCTTCCGGCGCGCCGCCTTCCATGCCCTGAGTCAGAACAAGAGCGATCGCTCCGGCCGGGTGCTGGCCAAGCTCGGTTCGAGCTGGCGCCCCGAGATCAAGCGGCTGGCGATGGCGGCTGTCAAAAAACGCCGGGAACATGTCTATGGAGGCTCCCATGAACATGCACGCGGCTGAGGCGCTTGGCCGGGCGCTGGCAGGCAAGACCGAGGAGAAACTGCTCCTCTCATTCTTCGTCTTCTATAAGACAGCCCGGATAATCGATGAAAACAACGCCGTCTATGCAAACCAGAGCCGGACCTTTTTCGAGAACCTGATGGCCGAGCGGGAGCAGTCCGGCGATGTAACGATCAAGAGCGTCGATGGTCACTATTTTGTCAGTGAGCGCATGGTTCGATTCGCCGCCGCAGCCCAGTCCGGCGCCGACAGCGTGATTGCCGAATGGAAGTCGCTTGGCATTGGCGGCGTGACCTTCCGTGCGACCGCCACGATCGAGGAAATCCGGGCGTTCGTGAAGTTCATGGCGGGCGTCAAACCCAACAGCACCAATATCAAGGGATTGTCGGCGGAACTGGCTTCGCGCCGATGGCACGGCACCAGTCTGTTGTCACTCAAGGAGATCGACGCCGACCGCCCGGCGGCGACTGAGGAATTGCGCCGACAGTTTCGAACCGCCGCCAGAAGCACATTCTTCCAGTCGATGAACGTGGTGGAGGAGGCGATCGTCAACACCCTCCACGAGAAAGACGTCAATATCGCCAAGACCAAACGGGTGGTGCATTCGCTCATCGACCATATCATGCGCGATGAATCCTCGATGATCGAACTGGCCTCAATCAAGAGCTATGATGATTACACCTACGCGCATTCCACCAACGTCTGCGTCTATGCGTTGACGCTCGGCGTGCGGTTGGGACTCGACCGGCCCAGACTCTCACAACTGGGTTTCACGGCGCTGTTTCACGATATCGGCAAGGTCAAACTGCCAACCGATCTGATCCGCAAGCCGGATGCCTATGATGAGAACGACTGGATCCAGATGCAGCGTCATCCGCTCCTGGGCGCCAAGACTATCTTCCGCAACATGAAGCTCGACATCCACACCGCCAGGGCAGCCCGGGGAGCGTTCGAGCACCATATCAATAGTGATTTCACCGGGTACCCGACGTTGCACTACCACAAGCGAACGCCGAATCTGTTCTCGCGCATCATTTCAGTCGTCGACACCTTTGACGCTCTCACCTCCGGGCGCGTCTATCTGAAGAAGGCGATTGGCCCCGACGAGGTGCTTAAGAAGATGCGGTATCAGATGGCGATCAAGTTCGACAAGTTCCTGCTTGAGATTTTCAACGATATCATCGGCATCTATCCGGCCGGCTCGCTGGTACTCCTGACCAGCGAGGAGATTGCTCTCATTCTCACCAACAATGACAAAGACAAGGCGCGGCCATACGTCAAGATCGTCGGCACCAAGACAGGGCTCCTGGAAGACCCTCTCTGGGTGGACCTCTCTCTTCCGGAGCACGCTCACAGGAAAATAGTCCGTCTCATCGACCCCACCCGCTACGGGCTCGATATCAAATCGTTTGTCCTGAAGGATTGATCCGCAAAACGAAAAGCGGCCCCTGCCGCCATCGCGACAGAGGCCGCTCACATCTCCCGGATATCGGGTCAGCCCGTTATTCGGAGTACCAGGCCGACTGGTCCATCGCCACCTTGCTGTCGTCCTTGATCTTCAGGAATGTCTTGAGACGCTGGTCGTAGTTCAGCTTCAGACTGTTCGGCACGAGCACACCAACGTCGGCAGCCACCATGGCGCCGTTGACGATCATCTTGCCGCCGTTCTTGCTGGTTGACCGCGTGAGAGCAAAGATCGAGTTGTTCGTATACATCTGGCCGTCGATCTTGAAATCAGAGCCGGCAGGCCGGGCCGCCTCATCAGCTATCCAGAGATTCTTCAGGTTCTGGGCTGAAATCCAGTTGTTAGTCGATGACAAAGCCACAGTCTTGGCGTTGGTCAGTTGTGCGTCGCCAGGATCGAGCTTGGTCAAGAGCGTCAGGTCATAGGAGCTGGCATGTTCTTTCCCCTGCCAACTGTTGGAAGCCGGATCCCAGTAGGTCCCGGTTCCCCCCTTTGGCTTGTTATAGATATACACTGGATCGCCGCTGTTCATGGTATAGTATCGGGGTACGTACGACGGATCGTAGGTCGCGTTCGGTACCAGAGCACCGTTCTTGTCCGGCAGAAATTGCTGGGTTTTGGTCCATTCGCCGCGGTTGAACAGAGTCATCTCAGACATGGTGAACGAGAACTTTTCTCCGCCGGAGAGATTCCCCGGATCGATGCTGGTTGAACTGTTGATATTTCCTCCGGAGGGAGTCAGGTAATCCCCTACCAGGACGTTCTTGCCGGCCGCGAGAGACAGGGCGTTCTGAGTACCGTCATCAGCCATTCCGAATGTTCTGGTTCCGTTCTTGGTGCCATCAGCATAGGTGACGTCACCAGTCATGTACACGTTTCCTCGGGCGAAGATCTGACCGGTCCCTTTCACGACGCCTTGAATGATAACATCGCCGTTTACGGCAATATCACCGCTTATCTCTATCGGGTTGGCGGTTGTGCCTACCAATATGAGATTGCCGTCGTAGCTCTGATTGATGCCGGTCTGGTTCCCTGCACCCGGCAGCGCACCGGCGCCATAGGTCGACCCCTGCGGCACGCTGTAGATAACACCCCCCGAAATGCTGCCGGATGAATTGAGCGCCACGTCGGCATATTCGGCGTCATCGACCACCTTGTTGCCGTTGTCATCTGGAAACGGCGGTGGGAACTGATCCGGCAGTTTGCCGTCGGTCATATCCGCGTCGGTCGATGGATAGTTCATGTACAGGTTGCCGTATTGCGGGAGCGGCGTGCCGGTCGTGTTGGTCAGGCTGACCGTGTTCATCGGCTCCTGAATGGTGCCGTCGGTCGAACTGATGGCATAGCCGTTCAGCCCCTGGCCGGTAGGGGAGAGATTGGTGATTGGATTCCCCGCCTTGTCCGTGACAATCCCGCGAGTATAGACAGTGCCCGCCACGTACGATTGCGCTGATGTGGTCCGCAACAACATCGATTCCAGAGAAGCCACTTTGACTCGGTCGAAGGTCCCCTGCTTGGCCGGGTCACCGTTATAGGTGCGGTCGACATTATCGATGGTAGCGTGGCACATGATGCAGTTCACGTTTTTCGCAAGGATGGCAAAATCGAAGCCGCGAAACGCCTCACCCTCCACGCGGTAAACGGCCGTGATGGTCTGGGATGCATCCTGGTCCCCCTTGCCGACCGAACTGACGGTCAGCACCGTGCTGCCGGCTTGGTCCTGACGCTGCACCAGGACAGACTCTATGACCTGTCCACCCGCCAGATTCTGGTTCTTGCCCAATGTCAATGTGCCGTTGTTGACCAGGCCGATCTTGTCCAGGAATCCAGTGTAGGCGGCCCGGTTGCCGACTTCTCCCGGGACCTTCAACGGATTGGTCGATGAGGAGTTGACGTAATCGGCCCACAATGTCGATCGGGCGAGCGCCTGCCCGGCTTCAGCCGAATAGAAGGCCTGAGCGGCGTTCTTGACGTTGCCGGATAGCGTCACATCATCAACTGAGGTCGAGATCATCTGCGTGCCGATGAGGGTCATCATCAGCAGAATAAGCAGCACGACCAGAATGGTACTCCCGGACTCTTTTGAAAGCATATGCCAACTCATGGCAGACCTCCACTGGACTAAAATCGATTGTTTCGCAGCACGACCTGTGTCGAAAGGGACCGGCGCCGCCGCCCCTCGTGGCCGACCCGGGTGGCCTCGAAATCGGAATCCTCCGTCAACGCGTCCACCGTAATATGCGCGACATACACGGTGTCTGACGGACCCACCGCCTGAACCGTGTCGCGACTCGAGAGCATATATTGAAGCTGCAGATCGTAGATGTTGTCGGCAAAAATCTGCGGCACGCCGCCGTTGTCCGAACGCATCAGGCGCGGGTGGGTCGTATCCGAGTTATCTATGAAGTACCGCACTTGCTGCATCCTGATGACCTTGTCGCCCGGTACCGGGTCGAACAGCAGATCCTGGCCTTGATGATATACCTCTTCCCAGCCGCTGCCGTTGTTGGTCGAGACTTTGGTCACCGTGAACCACTCCCCCTGTTTCTGTGATTCGTGCCAAAAATAGACCAAATCACCCGCCTGGTATGCACTCAAGTTTGTCCCCGTGGCCACATGGATCGGATTCGCCTGCGCCTTCTGTGTGTGCTCACCGATATCGATCGATCCGCCAAACGACGCGAAACGTACCTCGAGCGTGTCAGGATTAGCGTCGATGGAAACTATCGGCCCGATAGCCCTGGGGATATTGGCGCCGGCGTTGCGAAGATTATGAATGATCTCATCCACGCTGGCCCGGACACTCTGCTGCATATCGGAGATGTTCTCCTGGACCAGCATGTGGTTATGCTGGGAGGCATAAAACTCGAACGCCGCCACCGATACCAACGCACCCAGCCCGAGCGCGATGATAAGCTCGACAAGGGTCAGGCCGTGTTGATTGTGAATTCTGCTCATGCACTTCCCCACGATCATATCACCGGTTTGTAGGTGGAAAGATTGACCGTCCGAAACTGCGCCTGACGGTCGATCCACTGAACGACCACGTCGATCTTCACCAGCCCGGGCGGAATCGAGGCGTTGGTGCTGTTGTCTTCGACCGTACGGTAAATGTCGTACATGCCGCTCACCGAGTCGGTGATGGAGACAAAGGGCATCGAACCGTAACTGGGCATCTCCACGAGCGATTCAATCTCCTGCTGAGCCAGGGCATTGGCGGTGGTGTTGTCGTTGGAGAACGTGTTGCCGTAGGTGGACATGGTTATCAGGAGCGCCAGTCCCAATATCCCCAGCGCCAGGATGATCATGGCGATCATGACTTCCAGAAGCGTAAACCCGTGATTGAGCCTGAGTCGAATCATCATAACCTCCGTAGTGATCGGCGGCTTCCGGACGCGAACAACGTATGCCGCGCCGCTCTTCATGCATATCAGTTGCCAGGACGGTAAGAAAAATACTCCAATATCGACCGCCGATTGCCTCGCTGCGGCGCAACGAGATGAAACCGGTTCGCAATGCCGATCACGAATCCTCTCGGCGACAACTATAGTCCATTATATCGGCAGTTGTGGGAGTTTGTCTATAGCTGCGGTGGTGGCACCATTATGATATCCAAGGAGTTGAGTCGAATCAGAAATCTGGCGCGTCATGCCCGATTGTTCAAAAACAGGACGATGTGGATAGCTTGTAGCCAGTTTACGCATCCTGTCGGCGGCCGCAGGATTCCGTGAAATCTGCATGAACCAACTCCCCGCTTGCGTTTATACATAATATAGTCACAACACCCGTCCCTAAGCCCTGCTGTATCGATATGAAAGGAATGCGCACCACGATGAAAAGGTTGACCGGTCAGGACACGTACTTCACTATAACCGGTTGATCGACAGATGGTTGCGTTCTCGCGGGCGTTGTCTGCGTGTCGATCAGATATCGATCCAGGCTTGTACAGCAAGGAGAAAAATATGTTGACATTGAATCAGGTGAGGCCATATTTACCGCTCAAATTTGTGGGTGTATCGGCTCACGAGTTTATTGTGGTGAAGCGAAGCTGCGTTTGGAAGGAAGACGTCGCGACGCGTATCGTCCGACCGAGGCGGGAACGAGACAGAAAACGATAACGAACCAAACGGGATGTGCGCGGTTGGGAGTCGTCTGCGCGTATCCTTTTTTTTCGTCATAAGAGCAACTAAACCTTTGATTCAAACCCAATTGGAAAGGGAAACACACATGTTCAAACGTATTTCGCTGGCTGTGGTGGCCTTGATGCTGCTGGCGCTGTTCGCCGGTTGCAGCAAGCCTCCGGAAGCGGAAATGCAGGCGGCCCAGTCGGCGCTCGACGCCGCCAGAACGGCTGAAGCGGAGCAGTATGCCCCGGCCTCCTACCGGACCGCTATGGACTCATTAAATGCAGCAGCTGCCGAGAAGACAACACAGGACGGCAAGTTCGCGTTGTTCCGCAGCTACGGCAAGTCCAAGGAAATGTATGTTCGCGCTCAGGCTCTCTCCGAGAAGGCGACGGCTGATGCCAACACCGAAAAGGAAAGAGTAAAACAGGAAGTCATGGGGATGATGGCCGGCGTGAAGGCCGCTATCGACTCCGCCACCATGGCTCTCGATAAGGCTCCCAAGGGTAAAGACACCAAAGCCGAGCTGGAACTGATCAAGAACGACTTGGCCAGCCTTACCCCGGCGTACGCGGATGCTGAAGCCGATTTCAACAACGGCAAGTACCTCTCCGCCAAGAGCAAGTTTGAATCCGTCATGCAGAAGGCCAAGAGTATCTCCGATGAGATCGCGGCCGCGGTCGCCAGGAAAAAGGGCGGCAAGTAACCGCTGATGATTGGCAACCGGATGTTTCCGCGGGGGGCCGCCGTCAAAGGCGGCCCTTCCGCCAACTACCGTATTCGAACCGCACGCAGATTGTCGCGTCACAGACTCCGTACATTTATCATCATCGCCGTGGTCATCTTTGCCGGCGCCGGCGTAACCTTTCTGTTTCTCAATCCCCCCATGCCCCCTACGGTCCTGTTGGATAACGCCAAAATGGCTCTCAAGGGTGCCGTCAGTCGGAATGCACCACGGTATTCCGAGGCCACCTTCCGTACCGCCGAACGACTGATGAAAGAGGGCTGGATGGAGATGGCGCGGCAGAACGGCCGACTCGCCCCGTTCCGCGATTACCGCGCGGCCGATTCATTGCTCCAGACCGCCTACAAGGCAGCCATGGACGCGGCAGCGCAATCGGTCACTTATGTGGGCAACCTGCAGACGCTCACGCTGGCCGAGCGAAACGACCTCTACGATGAACTTCGCTCGTGGGAGGAAGCTCTCAATGGCAATCTCAATGTCCTGCAGGTAAAACGCTATTGGTATTCGGCCGAACTGGCGCTTCACACCAGCGACCGGCTGACCAGGGCCGGCGAATACGAGGAAGCCCGTGACCAGCTCGGACTGGGACGGACCTGGTTGAAAAAACTGAGTGATGCTGTCACCACCGCCGACAATGACCACGCCACATACATAAAGATATGGCGCCGCTGGGTGGCCGAGACGATAGAACAGTCGCGCGCCGCCGGTTCATATGCCATCATTGTCGATAAGTCGGTGCACAAAACCTATCTGATCAAGTCGGGGAATCTGTTCAAAACGTATAATTGTGAATTGGGCTATGGTTCCGCCCGACAGAAGATGTTTTCTGGCGACGGTGCCACGCCGGAGGGAAAATACCAGGTGACTCTGGCCCGTCACCGCGGCAGCCGCTACTATAAGGCGCTGATGATCAATTATCCGAACGAATCGGACCAGGCGCGGTTTAGAGAGAATAAGGCCAGAGGTGTCATCTCGCACCGGGCCCGGATCGGCGGCTTGATCGAAATTCACGGTGAAGGCGGACGCGGCAAAGACTGGACCGAAGGGTGTGTTGCCCTCACCAATAAAGAGATGGACAGTATCATGCAGTACGTAACCACCGGCACACCGGTGACGATTGTCCGTCGATTGGATATGTGGCCATGATGCGCTGGGTTATATGGGGCGCGGTGGGACTGATAGTCGTTGCGACCATCGGGGCGCTGATCATTCTGCAGATGACTTCGGCGCCGGAACCGCCACTGGCTGATGCCTCGATATTTAATGATTCGATTCCGGCCCAACTACCTAAAGAGCCTAAGCTCGCCCAGAAGGAACTGCAGAAGGCACGCCGTAAACTGGGTTCGCTTCGCCCGACTAAGCCATACATTGTGATCGACACCCACGCCAACAAGATATTCCTCCGCACCGAGGACTCGATCATGCTGGTAGCCACCTGTTCGACCGGCTCGGGGGGGGAGTTGATCGACAGCGTCACCGGTCGCAAGTGGATTTTCGATACGCCGCGCGGGGTGTTCAAAGTGAAAAACAAACTGACCGAACCCTGGTGGCGCAAACCGGACTGGGCGTTCATCGAAGAAAACGAATCGATTCCGAAACGCGAAGAGGACCGCTTTGATCCCAACGTCATGGGGGAATACGCACTCGGTTTCGGCGATGGCTTCTTCATCCACGGCACCATTTATGAGCGCCTGCTGGGAATCAACGTGACCCACGGCTGCGTGCGGGTGGGAACCGAGGATTTGGAGAAGCTCTACAAGCGATCACCAATCGGCACCTCCATCTATATTTTCTGATATTCAGTATCGCTGTATGCCCAGGTATGTAAAGCCGATTAGCACGGCAGTCATTGCGAGGAGTTCCGCCGAAGGCGGAACGAACGAAGCAATCTCGCCCGCTGCCCCAAGGTCCATCATTGCGAGGCGCTCCGCCCCCTCAGTCATTGCGAGGCGCTTCGCCGAAGCAATCTCGTCGCGGGATGGTAGGTCCATCATTGCGAGGCGGGTCGCCAGTTCCGTCATTGCGAGGCGCTTCGCCGAAGCAATCTC